>NZ_JARVTA010000034.1:0-1429 GCF_030208915.1 Arthrobacter sp. efr-133-TYG-104 | reverse complement strand
GGTCACGTCCCGCTGAGTGGTGGAGTTTCTCGACCCCGTGCGGGTCAGCTGGTTTCGATTATGCCGCAGCGAGTTCGGGAATGGGAACCACCTCCTCGACGTGCGCGGCCGCCGGCGTGCCGGGTGCGCTGAGTTCTTGCATGGATGCTTCGGAGAGGTAGCGGCGGTCCCCGGCTTCCCACTCGTCGTGCTGCTCGACGAGGACCGCTCCGGCCAGGCGCAGCAGTGCGGCGGGGTTGGGGAACACTCCCACAACGTCGGTGCGTCGTTTGATTTCCTTGTTCACGCGCTCCATCGGGTTGGTGGACCAGACCTGCCGCCAATGTTTCTGTGGGAACCCGCAGAACGCGAGAACGTCTTCACGGGCGTCGTGGAGCATCCGGGCGACCTTCGGGTGGGACTTACCCAACATGCGGGCGACCTCGTCGAACTGGGTGTTCACATGCCCGGCATCGGGCTGGGCGAACACCGTTCGAATGATCGACGCCACCATCTCCTGGGCGCCCTTGGGCACGGTCGAGAGCACGTTGCGCATGAAGTGCACACGACAGCGCTGCCACGATGCGCCCTGAAAGACAGTGTTGATGGCCTTCTTGAGCCCGGTGTGGGCGTCGGAGATGACGAGCTTGACCCCGCCCAGGCCCCGGGTCTTGAGCGAGCGGAGGAACTCCGTCCAGAACGCCTCGTTTTCACTGTCGCCGACGTCGAACCCGAGCACCTCCCGGCGTCCGTCCGCGGCGACACCGAACGCGACGACGATCGCCTGGGACACCACCCGGTGATTCACGCGCGCCTTGCAATACGTCGCGTCAAGAAACACGTACGGGTAGCCCAAGGCGGACAAATCCCGGTCACGGAACGCGCCGACCTCCGCGTCGAGGTCGGCGCAGATCCGTGACACCTCGGACTTGGAAATCCCGGAATCAGCCCCGAGAGCCTTGACCAGATCGTCGACTTTCCGGGTTGAGACCCCGTGCAGGTACGCCTCCATTACGACAGCGAACAGGGCCTGGTCCACGCGGCGGCGCCGTTCGAGCAAGGAGGGGAAGAATGAGCCCTGCCGCAGCTTCGGGATCTTCAATTCCAGGTCCCCGGCCGTCGTGGCCAAGGTCCTGGGGCGCGTCCCGTTGCGGCGCGTCATGCGCTCATCGGTGCGTTCGAACGGGCCAGCGCCGATAAACGCGGTCGCTTCCGCGTCGATGAGCTCCTGGTAGAGCTTCTCCGTGGCCGAGCGAACCCGGTCCGTGACATCGGTGAGTTTCAGTTGGCCAAGCAGGTCCAACAGGGCAGACTGGTCAAGAGCCATCGTGTGTTTGTGTCCTCTCGTGAGATTCCTAGACAGTTCTCACTGACCATCGCACGATGGCTCTTCACGTCAACGAAGCGACGCTCAGAACCCGAGATTTACACCACTCCACGGGACGTGACC
>NZ_JARVTA010000007.1:0-127418 GCF_030208915.1 Arthrobacter sp. efr-133-TYG-104 | reverse complement strand
GCAATTGACTCTTAATCAATGGGTTCCGGGTTCGAGTCCCGGGGGGTGCACCAAAGAAGGCCCCGGATCGTGTCCACGATTCGGGGCCTTTCACGTTGGGGCTTTCCAGCCCACTGGAGCGCTCGGCCCGTTGAAGCCGCTCAGCCTTGCGGGGCGTCGGTACCGACGGCCCCGGACTCTTGCTCAACGGCCGGCAGCCCGGCCAATCCCCGCACCACCATACGAAGTTCGTCACGCAACCGTGAGGTGTCTACCGCGACAGGGGCCAGAACGTCCTGCTCAAGCTTCACAGCTTCCTCCAGGGCGGCTATCCCGGCATCCGTGAGTGTTACCACGTGACTCCGGCGATCCGAGTCGCTGCGATGGCGGCTGATGTGGCCGTGCAACTCCAGCCTGGCCAACGTGGTTCCCATCGTTTGAGCCTTGACCCGCGCAACTTCAGCAAGGGCGGCTTGCGTTATTGCACCCTTAGCAGCCAGTACCTGCATGGCAATGACGCCTGCGTGGGTCAGGCCGATAGACTTTAATTTCTCGTTCCACGAGATTTCCACAAGGCGCGCCGCCGTCGAAAGCAATCGGGTCGTTGGCCATCTTTCCATATCTGGCATGCCGATAGTATATGCGCGCCCACCGAGAACTCGTGGCTTCGCGCAAACTAAACTGTGGATTCGCTACGCTTGCAAGGAGCAAATTTTGGCTGAACGACTTATTCCAGGTGACGTTGCACCTGACTTCACCCTCCGCAATCACGAGGGCAGTGACGTGAGTCTTTCCGGATTCCGCGGCCGCAATACGATCGTCTACTTCTATCCCGCTGCATCGACTCCGGGCTGCACCAAGGAAGCTTGCGACTTCCGCGATTCCCTGGCATCGCTGCAAGGAGCCGGCTACGAGGTTGTGGGCATCTCCCCGGACTCCGTGGAGGCCTTGGCCAAGTTCGTTGACAAGGAAGAGCTGACATTTCCTCTGCTCTCCGATCAGGACCACGCCGTGGCCGAGGCATACGGGGCGTGGGGCGAGAAGAAGAACTACGGACGAACCTACATGGGACTCATCCGGTCCACAGTGGTGCTGGATGCGGACGGCAAGGTCGCTCTCGCTCAATACAACGTCCGTGCCACGGGTCACGTTGCCAAACTCCGGCGCGACCTCAACCTGGATGTAGACTAGGGCCCGGTACATTTCCGGGACCGTCGTCAACAACCTTCGGGAAGGCCAGCCAGCGCGAGTGGTGAAATTGGCAGACACGCAGGATTTAGGTTCCTGTGCCTTCGGGCGTGGGGGTTCAAGTCCCCCCTTGCGCACTGCGGTGACCACCTGTTGCAGTTTTGCAGCAACAGGGTCAGAACCATAAGAGCCACCTTGGGTCATGAAACCCACGGTGGCTCTTCCTGCATGTCGGAGGAGGTTTCTGGCAGCTCGCTGGGAAGCTTGGCGGGGACGTTCAACTAGACTTGGACGCGGTCTGGCCGAGCTGGACCACAGCGATACGGACTGGTTTGAAGGGGACATAAGTGGCAGGCAACACACGACGGCGGCTGACGGTACAGATCGGCGCGTTTGTTGCTGCTTTAGCTCTGGCAGCGTGTACCGGAGCGCCTGGCCCAGCGCCGTCGTCGTCATCAGGAACGACATCCACAGTGCCGACGGCGACTTTCAATTTCGGTACGCCCTCCATGCCCCTCGGACTCGACCCGGCACTGACAAGTGACTCCGAGTCGTACCGCATCACGCGCCAGGTCCTTGAAGGCCTGGTTGGCGTGGATGGTTCCACCGGGCAGACCACTCCGCTGCTGGCCACGCAGTGGAAGGACAGCAACAACGGCCTGACCTACGATTTCACGCTACGTTCCAAAGTAACGTTCCAAGACGGCACTCCCTTCGACGCGGCAGCTGTTTGCGCCAACTTCAATCGCTGGTTCACGTTCCCGGCCGACCTTCGGAAGCAAGCCACCGGGATTTCGTTCCAGAGTGTCTTCAAGGCTTATTCGGACACACCGGTTTTCTCGATCTTCAAAGATTGCAAGGTCGTCTCCCCCGCCGATGTCCAGATCAACCTGACAAGGCCCTTTACCGGGTTCCTCCAGGCCCTGACCCTTCCCGCCTTCGCCATCTCCTCCCCCACAGCCCTCACGGCGCAAAAAGCGAACGTCCTGGACACCGTCCGGAACGGCCAGCCAATGTCCGCCTACGCAATGCACCCCGTGGGCACCGGACCCTATGTTGTCTCGGGCTGGGATGCGAGCAAAGTCACCCTGACAAGTTACAAGGGCTACTGGGGCAACAGGGGACAGATCGCCACCATCAATTTCATCCCGTACGACCGCGCGGAGACACGACAGCAAGCCCTCCTGGACGGCAAAATCGACGCCTATGACCTTGTGACATCCGGTACCTTCGACCAGTTGGTCAAAAAGGGCGTCCAGATCGTCCAACGCGACCCGTTCTCGGTGATGTACCTGGGGATAAACCAAGCCGTTCCTCCGCTGGACAAACCGGAGGTGCGCCAAGCCATAGAAATGGCGATCGATAAAGAGACGCTGATCCGGCGCTTCTTCATCGACAACACCACTCAGGCATCACAGTTCGTTCCGCCCAAGCTGAGCGGCTTCAACAACAACGCTCCGTCACTGGGCTACAACCCTGACAAAGCGAAGGCACTCCTGCAGAAGGCCGGCTACAAGGGCGAGGAATTGAAGTTCTACTATCCGCTCGACGCCACCCGCGCCTACTTGCCCACGCCGGAAAAAATCTATGCGGAGATCAGCAGGGAACTCGTCGCCGTTGGGTTCAACATCAAGCCAGTACCGGTCAACTGGGACGACGGATACCTTCAGAAGGTGCAGTCGCCCGGCGACCACGCTTTGCATTTGCTCGGATGGAACGGCTCCTATGCTGACGCCGACAACTTCCTGGGACCTCTCTTCGGAGAGGCCCGCGGCGAGTTCGGATACTCGGACACGGAGGTTTTCCACAACATCGAGAGAGCCCGCGCGGTGCCTAACGGTGACCAACGCAACGCCCAGTACCAGGCCATCAATGCCGAGATTGCTGCCTCCGTCCCGGCCGTTCCCATCGCCTTCCCCATCTCTGCATTGGCCTTATCCAACAAGGTGGAAAGCTACCCGGCATCACCGGTCTTGAACGAAGTTTTCACGAACGTCCGCCTAAAGCCTTGACGATCGGCCGCAATTTCAGTATTGGGTCCACCCGGGGATATTCTGTGACAGCCAGTGCCGCCGCTTACGGAGATTGATTGTGACCTTCATTTCCAAGACTCAACATGCCGACGTCGTCCTTATTGGCGGCGGAATCATGAGTGCCACCCTTGGTGCGTTCATCAAGCAACTTGAACCCACCTGGACGATCTCCCTTTTTGAAAGGCTCGACGAGGTAGGGCTTGAAAGCTCCGGCCCGTGGAACAACGCGGGAACGGGCCACGCCGCACTGTGCGAGCTCAACTATTCCCCGGCTTCCAAGGACGGCTCCGTAGACCCGTCGAAGGCACTGCACATCAACGAGCAGTTCCAGCTTTCCCGCCAGTTCTGGTCCCATCTGGTGGATAGCAAGGTCGTTGGCTCTCCCAAGGGCTTCATCAACACTGTTCCGCACATGAGCTTCGTCATCGGCGATGACCACGTGAACTTCCTGAAGACGCGCTACGAAGCTTTGAAGCCCAACACGCTCTTCCGCAGCATGGAATACAGCGAAGACCAGGCCCAGATCTCAAAGTGGGCTCCCCTGATCGTCAAGGGCCGCGACCCCAAGCAGCGTGTTGCCGCCACCCGCGCAGCAGAAGGGACCGACGTCGATTTCGGAGCCTTGACGCGTGAGCTGACCGGCTACCTGAAGGAAAGTGGCGCCGAGGTCAACTACGGCCATGACGTCACCAACATCAACCGCGCGGCGGGCGGAGGCTGGGACCTGTCCCTCAAGCACCCTGCGTCCGGCGAGCATGGCCGCATCCACGCGAAGTTCGTCTTTGTCGGCGCAGGCGGCGGCGCACTGCACCTGTTGCAGGCCTCGGGAATTCCCGAAAGCAAGGGCTACGGCGGCTTCCCGGTGTCCGGGCAGTTCTTCCGCTGCACCGATGAGGCCATCACCTCCCAGCACAGCGCCAAGGTTTACGGCCAGGCATCCGTGGGCGCCCCTCCCATGTCGGTCCCGCACCTGGACACCCGCTACGTGGACGGCAAACGGTCGCTGCTCTTCGGCCCGTACGCCGGATTCTCCACCAACTTCCTGAAGACCTCCAGCTTCCTGGACCTTCCGCTGTCCATACGCCCGGGCAATATCATCCCTATGTTGGCAGTAGCCAAGAACAACATGGACTTGACGGCCTACCTCATCAAGGAAGTTGCCAAGCGGCACGAGGCAAAGGTGGAATCCCTTCGGGAGTACTACCCCGAAGCATCGGGCGGAAACTGGGAACTGATCACTGCGGGTCAGCGGGTCCAGATCATCAAGAAGCACCCGCAAAAGGGTGGGGTCCTTCAGTTCGGCACGGAAGTCATTGCCTCCCGCGATGGCTCCATCGGCGCGCTTCTCGGTGCCTCTCCCGGAGCATCCACGGCTGTGCCGATCATGATTGAGCTGTTGCAGAAGTCCTTCCCGAAGAACTTCAAGGCCTGGCAGTCCAAACTGAAGGACATGATGCCCGGGTATGGCGTCAAGCTCAACGAAAACCCTGAACTTGCCGCCGAGCTCGAGGTAAGCACAGCCCGTTCCCTGCAGCTGGAAGTAGCCAACGCAGTCCAAAGCTAGGCCTTTCCCGGGGCTGCGGCCGGTTCCCGTCAGACGAATCGTTTGGTAGACCGCAGGAGTCAATGCAATGTTCCGCCTGGCCACGCTGTCCCTGGGAAACCGGGCATTGATCGCGCTGATCACCGTCTTTGCGGCGGTGTTCGGCGTGATCACCATGGGTTCTTTGAAGCAGGAACTCATCCCGTCCATCGAGTTCCCGCAGATCACAGTGGTGACCTCCATGCAGGGCGCGTCACCTGAGGTGGTGGACAAGCAACTCAGCCAACCCCTTGAGAAGGCCTTGAACAGCGTCGAGGGACTGGAGTCCACCTCGTCCACTTCGCGAAGCGGAGTTTCGCAGATCACTTTGGTGTTCACTTACGGTTCCAACCTCGACCGCGCGCGCAACCAAATCGATCGGGCTATTTCGAACGCCAAGCGGGTGCTCCCGGCCAACGTGGATCCCCAAGCCATCGCCGGGAACATCAGCGATTTCCCCATTGTTTTCCTGGCTGTATCTTCTGACAAGCCGCTCAGCGAGCTCAATGCCGATCTCCAGCGGCTCAGTGTGCCCCGCCTCCAGAAGATCGACGGCGTTCGCGGCGCCGACGTCACTGGGGGCGCCTCCCAGCACATCCTCATCCAGCCCCGCCCGGCCGATCTCGCGTCCACCGGAGCCTCCGTCGGAGCGATCAGCGAAGCCCTCAAGAACAACGGCACACTGGTTCCCGTGGGCACCATCGAAGACCAGGGCAAGACGCTCTCCCTTCAGTTGGGCAGCCCCATAGATTCCCTTGACGTCATCAAGGGCTTGCCACTGGGGGGAACCAAGAATCCGGCCACCATTGGCGCCGTGGCCGATGTGAGCATCCAAGATGATGCAGCAACGTCGATCACCCGGACCAATGGCAAGCCAACCCTGGCTCTCTCGATCACCAAGAAGCCCGAAGGCGACACGGTGGCCATCTCCCACGCGGTAGGGGACGCCATCGCACCCATGCAGGCCGAACTGGGCAACAATGCGTCCTTCACCGCCGTCTTCGACCAGGCTCCCTTCATCGAAAAGTCCATCAAAGATCTCACCACCGAAGGCCTTCTGGGCTTGGGATTCGCCGTTGCGGTGATCCTCGTGTTCCTGATGTCCGTGCGTTCAACCCTGGTCACGGCCATTTCGATCCCGTTGTCTTTGCTGATCACGTTCATCGGCATCTTCGCCACGGGCTACACACTGAACATCCTCACCCTTGGCGCGCTCACCATCGCCATTGGGCGGGTGGTTGATGACTCCATTGTGGTCATCGAGAACATCAAACGGCATCTCAGCTATGGAGAGCCCAAGCTCACCGCGATTCTGACCTCCATACGGGAGGTAGCCGGGGCTATCACAGCATCGACCCTCACAACGGTCGCTGTCTTCCTTCCCATCGCGTTCGTCGGTGATCTGGCAGGTGAACTTTTCAGGCCCTTCGCGCTGACAGTGACCATCGCCTTGCTCTCATCGTTGTTGGTCTCGTTGACGATTGTCCCGGTGCTCGCATTCTGGTTCCTGGCCTCACCCACGACGGCAGGGAACACGGATGGGAGCATGGAGGGGAGCACGGAGGGCGCCGGCTCCCGGATGGACCGGTCACGCAGCGTTGCGGAGACGGCCCGCGGGGCTGAACAGCGCAGCAGGCTGCAGCGCGGCTATCTTCCCATCCTCCAGAAGACCCAGAAGCATCCTGTTATAACGTTATCGGCGGCTGCGGTTATCCTCGTTGCCACGCTCGCCCTCTCGCCGTTGCTGGCCACTGATCTCCTGGGGAGTTCAGGCGAGAACAGCATGACCGTGAAACAGGTCCTTCCCGCCGGAACCAGCCTGCAGGCCACGAGTGATGAGGCGACGAAAATCGAAGCTGCCCTCCGCGGGCTCAGTGGAATCAAGGACGTCCAGGTCACCTCGGGCAATGCCCAAACGGGCTTCGCTGCCTTGACCTCCTCCGGTGCTTCGAACTCGACTTTCACCATTGTCACGGACGAGCAAGAGAATCAGCAGAAGCTCCAGGATGATGTCCGGGCCAAGCTCAAAGGCGCCGCAGGGAAAGTCACCGTGGGCTCGCAGCAGGGTGGATTCGGTACTTCCTCCACCGTGGACATCACCATCAAGGCCGCTAGTTCGGCTGATCTCCAGACAGCCAGCGATGCAATCGTCAAGTCCATGGACGGCGTTCCGGGCAGCTCCGAGGTTGCCACCAACCTCGCCGCCACACAACCGGTGGTCCAAGTTCGCGTTGATCGTGCCAAGGCTGTCGCTGCCGGCCTGACCGAAGAGCAGGTAGGTGCCTTCCTTGCTTCGACCGTCAGCCCCATTCCGGCGGGCACTGTGCGCATTGAAACCAACGATTACCCCGTACAGATCGGGCAGGGCACCCGTTTCGCGAGCATCGCTGCGGTGCGCGCCCTCCAGATTCCCACAGCACGTGGCGGCCTCACCCTGGACAGCATCGCCGCCGTCGAACAGGTGGACGCGCCGGTCTCCATCACCAGCAGCAACGGCCAGAGGACCGCGAAAGTCACGGTGACGCCGTCGGGCTCCAACCTGGGCAGCGTCAGCTCTGCCGTCCAACAACGGTTGACTACAGTCAACCTTCCTGCCGGCGTCACGGCGTCCGTTGGCGGAGCAACTACCCAGCAGGCGGATTCCTTCCGACAGTTGGGGTTGGCCCTGCTGGCCGCCATCGCGATCGTCTACGTGATCATGGTGGCCGCTTTCAAGTCCTTGGTGCAGCCCTTGATCCTGCTCGTTTCAGTGCCGTTTGCGGCGACCGGCGCAATCGTGCTGTTGCTGCTGACGGGCGTTCCCTTGGGCCTGCCATCACTGATAGGCATGCTGATGCTCGTGGGCATCGTGGTGACCAACGCAATCGTGCTGATCGACCTCATCAACCAATACCGAAAACCTCACGACGGCAGGCCCGGCATGGGCGTCGCCGACGCCATCACGCACGGCGCACGCCAGCGTCTGCGTCCCATTCTCATGACCGCCTTGGCAACCGTGTTCGCCTTGACCCCCATGGCGCTTGGCCTAACCGGTGGTGGGGGCTTCATTTCCCAACCCTTGGCCATCGTGGTGATCGGTGGGCTGGTATCGTCCACCGCCTTGACGCTGGTTCTGGTTCCTGTCCTCTACAAGCTGGTGGAGGGCCGCCGGGAAAAGAAGCAGTTGTTGAAGGACCTTCAGCGCACTCCGACCACGAGCACGGGTTCCGGTGCAGGAGCCGGAGCCGGAGCCGGACTCGGAGTCGCTGGGCTCCAGGACTGGACCACCGGTACCATCCCCCGAGTAACCGGGCGCCGCGCCGCTCCCACCCGCGGGGACTAGCGAACTCCTCCACGACAGAGCCGGGAACATTTCCCGGCTCTGTCCTGTTACAGGCTTCGGTACATGCAAATGCATCTAGTTTGAGGTACAGTGGCACTACGGCCCGGAACCACGGGCAAGGAGAAAGGCACACCATGCAGATCGGCGTATTCAGCGTCAGTGACATCACCACTGACCCCACCACGGGCCGCACCCCGACGGAAAACGAGCGCATCAAGGCGTCCGTTGCCATCGCCAAGAAGGTCGAAGAAATTGGTATGGACGTGTACGCCATCGGCGAGCACCACAACCGGCCTTTCTTCTCCTCCTCCCCCACCACGACGTTGGCCTACATCGCAGCGCAAACGGAGCGGATCACGCTCTCAACGGCTACCACCTTGATCACCACCAATGATCCGGTGAAGATCGCCGAGGACTTCGCAATGCTGCAGCACCTCTCCGACGGCAGGGTGGACTTGGTACTTGGGCGGGGAAACACCGCCCCCGTGTACCCCTGGTTCGGCAAGAACATCCAAGACGGCGTGGAACTCGCGATCGAAAACTACAGCCTGCTCCGCAAACTGTGGGATGAGGACACCGTCAACTGGTCAGGCAAGTTCCGCACACCGCTGCAAAACTTCACCTCCACCCCCCGCCCCCTGAATGACGTGGCCCCGTTCGTGTGGCACGGCTCCATCCGTACGCCCCAGATCGCGGAAGTCGCGGCCTACTACGGCGATGGCTTCTTCGCCAACAACATCTTCTGGCCCAAAGAGCACTACCAGCAATTGATCGGACTCTACCGCGAGCGCTACGAACACTATGGCCACGGCAATGCGGACCAAGCGATAGTGGGCCTCGGTGGGCAGTTCTTCATGCGGAAGAACTCCCAGGATGCCGTGAAGGAATTCCGCCCCTACTTCGACAACGCACCGGTGTACGGACACGGACCCTCTTTGGAGGACTTCACCTCCCAGACGCCGTTGACCGTGGGCAGCCCGCAGGAAGTGATCGAAAAGACGCTGACCTTCCGCCAGTTCTTTGGCGACTACCAGCGGCAGTTGTTCCTTATCGACCACGCCGGGCTTCCCTTGAAGACGGTCTTGGAGCAGTTGGACCTCTTCGGAGAGGAAGTACTGCCTACTCTTCGCAAGGAGTATGCGGCGCTCAAGCCGGCACATGTTCCCGACGCCCCGACGCACGCTTCACGTGTGGCGGCCGCATTGGAGGCCAAGGTCAACGAATCAGCGGCCGCCGCGGAGCAGGACGCCTGATGTCCGGAAGCCCGGCGTCGTCCGCTGTTCGCCTCGCCGCCGAGACCTGGGAGTCGTTGTTCCGCTCCCAGGTGGCGGTGATGCGGAAACTCCAGTCGGGACCGGCGTTCAAGACACTCCCCGTCAGGGAGTATGACGTCCTGTTCACGTTGTCCCGCTGCCCCTCCGGGCAGCTGCGCCTCAACGAAATCAACGACAAGGTGCTGCTGAGCCAATCAAGTCTGAGCCGCTTGGTGGACCGCTTGGAAAAGCGTGGACTCGTGGAACGGACGTCGGCTCCCGACGACGGTCGGGGAGTCTTGCTCTCCCTCACTGAGTCCGGACGGGAACTTCAAAAAGCCATCGGGCGCGACCACGTACGCGAAATCGCGGCGTTGATCGAGCCCGCCCTCACCGCGGCGGAACAGCGCGAGTTGCTGCGCCTCACCGAGAAGCTGCGCACTGCCGTGGCAGGACACTAGCGAAGGCTCATGAGCTCCCGGGGGTCCTCCCTCGGGAGCTCGCCGTTCACGGAAGCGCTGACCTTGAGCGTTGTGAGCATCAGGCTGCCGCCCACCGTTGAAAGGAACGCCGTGTCCGAGGAGTCCCTGCCGGCGGTAATCCGGAGCATGGATCCACGGGGGGCAAGTCCCGTGGGATCGATGACGTGCCAAGCGCCGTCGATGTAAGCCTCGGCAACGGCGTGGAAGTCCATGGGGCTTAGACCCGGCGCGTAGACGGCGGCAAGCCTCGCCGGCACATCCTTGGACCTCAGCAGGGCGATGGCCAGGTGCGCGAAATCGCGGCACACTCCCCTGCGATGAAGCAACGTTTCCACGGCCCCATCCGTCCCGCGGGAGGATCCGCTGACGTAACGGAGCTCGTGGTTGACCCAGTCGCGGACGGCTTGAAGCAGTTCCACGCCCCGCAGGGAGCCGAACTCAGCGTAGGAGGTTGGCAACAGCCGGTCGGACTCGGCATACCTGCTGGGCCTGACATACCGGATGAGTTCCATGGCCGATGCTGTGTCTTGGTCGCCCAGCCCCTGCACTGTGGCGTTGTAGGCGACGAGGACCTCGCTCGGTTGGGCAAATTCCATGTACTGGAACCTGCCGCCGTGGTGGTCGTCGAGCTCGCGGAACGGTACTTCCCGGCCATCGACCGTAACGGACAGCTTTTCCGATACCGAGGTGTATCCCGAGTTGTTGGCCACGGCAATCGCCAACGCCACCTTCGTGTCAGCTGCAGTTTTGAAGGCGAGCTCTGCAGCAACATTGCGTTCCATTGATCTCCGGGGTGTTCGTAACGGGGGTGTCGGCGGGCGGGGCCTCCAGAGACAGTAGCATCCCCTGCAGGGTGCCGGATTTCGTTGCCCCAAACAGATCCGGCCGTGTGCTGTTGCGGTCCGGGTCTAGGCTGGGAGCATGGTTCCCCTTTCGCGCGATGAATCCGAGGACACTCTCCCCACGATGTCCGCCCTGGACATAGTGGATTGGCGCCTGCGGACGTTTGCCATGTACGACAAGGTGCGCCAGCTTGCAGCGTCCAACCCGTTCGACGCACACGTCTTTTGGCGCCAGGAGCGGGATCTCATGTTCGCCACCCACCCCGCGTCCGCGCTCACCCCGGAACTGAAGTCAACGTTCTCTGGACTAACAACTGCGCAATACGATCCCTCGTTCCGGCTGAACGCCGTACTGTCTCCTGAGGGTTTCGGCGAGGAGATGAACGTCCAAACAGGTACGGACGGGGTGGTTCCGTTCACGCGTATCGGCACGTTCGACCTTCCGGGCTTGGGCTCGCTGGCAGCCTGGCGGCTGCGAAGCTACGGGGGTGGAATTTTCGTGCCCTTCCGTGACGCAACGGCCGGCAAGGACGGCGGTAGCTACGGGGCGGGCAGATACTTGTTGGATACTGTCAAAGG
Organism: Arthrobacter sp. efr-133-TYG-104; assembly: GCF_030208915.1. Lineage (NCBI taxonomy): Bacteria > Bacillati > Actinomycetota > Actinomycetes > Micrococcales > Micrococcaceae > Arthrobacter > Arthrobacter sp. efr-133-TYG-104. The sequence continues at coordinate 116,158 of NZ_JARVTA010000007.1, read as the reverse complement.
CGCCTTCCACGGGGCCCGGGGAACCGGCGCGGAGCAGGAATTCATCCTCGACTTCAATTTCGCTTACAACCCCTCGTGCGCCTACAACGAGGCGTGGGCTTGCCCGTTGGCGGGACCGGCCAACCGCATCCCGGCGGATATTCCGGTTGGCGAGTTATACCCGCCTGCCTAACGGAACAAGCCACCAGGGCCCACGATGGCAAGACCCGCAACCGAGGCCAGGATGGTTACCGGCGCCACGATCAAGCCGGATAAGGCATAACCTGGCCATTTGATCAGGACGTTCATCCGGGTCAGCCGATCGTGCCATAGCAGCGTAGCGAGCGAGGCCCAGGGCGCGATCAGCGGCCCCGCGTTGACCCCGATCAGCAGCGCGGCCATTCTGGCCTGAGTTCCGGCGAGTGGTTCGGCCAGAAGGTACGCTGGCAGGTTGTTCAGGACATTTGAACCCAGGGCCCCCGTCATCGCCAGCCGCAACAGCTCCCAGAACCCTTCACCCTGGCCCGCTACCTGCCCGATCAGCACGGAAGCGCCAACGTATCGGGTGGCTTCGACCACCAGGAACAGGCCGCCGGTGAACAGCAACAGGGACCAAGGTATCAGTGACACCTTGAGCACCTTGGGTCGCCGGATCGCGAACAGCAAGGCCAAGACGACGGCGGCGGCTGCTGACGGGATCCAGATGGCGATACCGGACACCAAAGCCGGAAGCAACAAAAGCAAGACCACGGCGCTTCCCGCAAGGAGCACCCTATCGGTCACCCGGGCGCCCCCCGCATTTCGCGACGCAGCTCCCGAGGCAGTTACCGACGAACTTCCGGACTTAGCTCCCGACGCCGGACGGTGGGAACCGGTGGCGTAGCTCTTGAACAGTTCCCGTCGGAAGACGACGGCGATGAACGCCAACGGCACGAGGACCGCGATGATGGATGGAGCCCACATCAGCTGTGCAAAGCCAGCGGGGCTGATGCCGTTCAGGCTGTGCTGTGCCAAGAGGTTGGTCAGGTTGGAGATCGGCAGCAGCAAGCTCGCCGTGTTCGCCAACCACACCGTGGTTAACGCAAACGGCAGCACGGGCAAGCCTGCCTGCCGGGTTACCGTTACCACCACGGGGGTGAGCAGCACCGCCGTCGTATCCAGGGACAGGAAAACGGTGCTGAGCGTAGCGAACAACGCCAGGAGCAGCCATAAGAGGACGCTGCTACCGCGTCCCCATTGCCGCAACCGGTGGGCGATCCATTGGAAGGCGCCCGCCTCGCTGACGAGTTCGGTGACAACTGTCATCGCGACCACGAACCCAAGGATGGGTGCCACCGTGTCGACCAACACAAAAACTTCCGGTACGGGAAGCACGCCGGTCGCGACAGTTACCCCACCAACTATCAGGAGAACCAGGCCAATAATCGCAAGACGCATGATTCGGATTCTAAGCCCGAATACCGCTCGGCCGTGCGAGGCCCGCCTACAGCACTGTTCCCGGGTAGAAGGGCATCGGGGAGCTACCGAATCCCTCCTTGGGCGCACCCTGGGAAGAACCGGCAACTTAATGTGTCAGGCTTAACCCTATGGAGACTGCCGCCGACGCCACTGAATTGCGGACGGCGACCCCCACCAAGACCAAGTCAAAACGGCGTCGCGGCCTGCTGAGGTACCCCGTTGTCAGGCAACTGCTGCGCTTCACGGGCGTCGGAATCGTCTGCACGGCCAGCTCCTTGGGTATCTACGCCGTGCTCCGCCCGTGGATCGACCCTCAGCTTGCGAACGCAGTGGCATTGATCCTCACATCACTGATGAACACTGCGCTGAACCGAAGGATCACCTTCAAGATCAGCGGCCGGAAGAAGCGAGCCAAGGACAACCTGAGCGGGATGATCGTTATCGGCATCGCGTTGGTCATCACCGGTGGCAGTCTCGGCGTGCTTCACCTCGTCCGGCCGGATGCCACTGTCAGCGATGAACTGTGGACCACGACGCTTTCGGGATTCGCAGCAACCGCGGTGCGGTTCAGCTTGCTCCGGCACTGGATTTTCCGGCGGGCGCGGCACGTTTAGTTTTCTTTTGGCCCGCTAGTTCTGCTGTGGCGCTGCGAGGTTCTGTTGTGGCGCTGCTAGGTTCCGGACCCGTCCGACGGCGGTTTCCACAGCGGTGGCGGCCTGCTCGAGCTCGGCGCCGGTCACGGCGGAGGTGAAGCTGAAGCGCACTGCCGTCTGGGCTGTTTCGGGGTGGATGCCAAGCGCAAGCAACACCGGCGAGGGAGCATCCGACCCAGCGGCGCAGGCGGAGCCGCTGGAACAGATGACCCCCAGGCGCTCAAGTTCCAACAAAACAGATTCGCCGCTGGTGCCGGGAAAACAGAACGACGCCAAGGACGGGAGCCGTTGAATCCGGTGGCCGGTCAGCATGGCATCCGGCACTGCGGCCAGCAACCGGTCAATGAACTCCTCCCGCAGTGCCGTGACCCGGGCGACTTCCTCCGGGCGGGTCACTTCGGAGAGGGCCAGAGCTGTGGACAACGCCACCGCCCCTGCCACGTTTTCCGTACCTGAACGCCTGCCCCGCTCTTGCCCACCGCCATGCATGAGCGGCTCGACCTGTATCCGTCCTTTGACGAACAAGACCCCTGAGCCCTTGGGCGCGCCGACTTTGTGTCCGGAGAGGCTCAGTGCGTCCACGCCCAACGCCTTGACATCCAGGGAAAGCCAGCCGGCTGCCTGCACCGCGTCCGTATGGAAGGGGACCCCGAACTCGTGGGCTGCGGCCGCCAGAGCGGCGACCGGCTGCACTGTACCAACCTCGTTGTTGGCGTACATGATGCTCACCAGGGCAGTTTGGGGGCCCAGGACGCTCCGCAGGGCGTCAACGGTCACCAACCCCTCGTCATCCACCGGCACAACGTCCACGGCGAATCCATGCGCCCGTTCCAGGTAGCGGGCGGATTCTTCCACTGCCGGATGTTCGACGGCGCTGATCACCACCCGGTTGACCGTGGGATCGGCTGCCTTCCGCGCCAGGGCGATGCCCTTAACCGCAAGGTTATCGGCCTCCGTACCGCCGCACGTAAATGTCACCTCGCCAGCACGGCAATGGAGCACTGAAGCGACGCCGGAGCGCGCCTTGGCCAGTGCTGCCGCCGCCGCTTCACCCAAGGTGTGGTGGCTTGACGGGTTGCCGAACTCGCCGCTCAGGTAGGGCCACATGGCCTCCAAGGCCTCACGGCGAACCGGCGCGGTGGCGGCGGCGTCAAGATAGATCATGGTGGGCTCGCCGGCTTCAGCCCTGCGGCGCCGTCAGTTCGATATCGAGGCCGAGGTCCAACGCTGCGACGCTGTGCGTCAGGCCGCCGATGGAGATGACATCGACTCCGGCAGCAGCAATTTCGGTAACAGTGGAGGTGTTGACGTTGCCGCTCGCTTCAACGATTGCCCTGCCGTCCACTTGTTTGACGCCCGCCCGGAGCTGCTCGATGGAGAAGTTGTCCAGCATGATGGTGTCCACTCCCGCCGACAGGACGGGCTCAATCTGGTCCGCGCTGTCAACTTCGACTTCAAAATGGGTGGTGTGGCCCAACTGCGCCTTCGCGGCGATCAGTAACTCGGTGAGCTTGCTGGAGTCGCCCCCGGTCATGACCGCGAGGTGGTTGTCCTTGGCCAGCACGGCGTCGGAGAGGCTGTAACGGTGGTTGGCTCCTCCGCCACAGCGAACGGCGTAGCGCTCGAGCACCCTCAGCCCGGGCGTGGTTTTGCGGGTGTCCGTAATCCGGGCCCTCGTGCCTTCCACGAGCCTGACGAACTCCGCCGTCTTCGTGGCAATGGCGCTCATCCTCTGCACCAGGTTCAGGGCGACGCGTTCGGCGAGCAGCACCGAACGTGCGCTGCCGCTGACCCTGGCGAGGTGCGTTCCGGCGTCGAACTCTTCGCCGTCGGCGAGCAACAGCTCCACATCCAGCGCCGGGTCCACCCATAGCATGGCCTCACGGAACACAGGGCCTCCACTCAGCACTCCGGGCACGCGCGCATTAAGCACGGCCACGGCCCTTGCCTGCGCCGGGATCAACAGCTGCGAGGTGATGTCGCCGCTGGGCGCGTCCTCGGCAAAGGCTCGTTCCAGGATCTCCCGTACAGGAGCCATGGGAAGGGCCAGATGGTTTGTTGGAGCAGTCATTGGACGAGGCTCGCTTTCCGGGTGGTGATGTGATGCTTCTCTGAAGGCTCGACGGCCGCAGGTTCGGCCACGCTGTCGCTGCGGTAATGCGCGCCGAGCGATGCCCTCCGCTTCCGCGCCGCACGCACCAGCAACTGGGCGGCGAGCAGCAAGTTGGAGTCCTCGTGCGCCTGAATATCCAAGGACCTGGAGACAACCAAGGGCACGACGTCGGCCTCCCACGCAGCCAGGGCAGCCTCGGCTTCAGCGAGCAGCAGCCCGTTCCGCAGGACGCCGGCCTTGGCCGTCATCAGCCGCTGCAATGTCTGCCGTGAGAAGCCGCTGGATGCTGGTGCATCGGCGGGCTCGTTGAGCGGGAGCACGTCAGTGGTTCCGCGCGGAGCCCTGCGGTCTTCGGAAAGGAAGCCTTGGATAGCCCGCCGGCCAAACACCAGCCCCTCCAGCAAGGAATTGCTGGCCAGCCGGTTGGCGCCCTGAACTCCTGTGCAAGCGACTTCGCCAGCGGCCAACAGCCCGGGAACGGAGGTTCGTCCGTAAAGATCGGTGACCACTCCGCCCATCCAGTAGTGTGCTGCCGGGGCCACGGGGACCGGTTCCCGGGTCCAGTCGATTCCGGCTTGCCGGGTGCGGGCGGAGATGGTGGGGAATCTCTTGCTGAGGAAACCGCTCCCGCGCTGGGCTTCGATGACCGTTGCATCGAGGAACACATGGCCGTTGGGGTCCCCAAGCGCAGCAAGGTGGAGTGCGATGCTTCGGGAAACGACGTCCCGGGGGGCCAGCTCGGCCTCCGGGTGGTAGTCAGGCATGAACCGGTGGCCGTTTGCGTCCACGAGGATCGCCCCTTCCCCGCGCACTGCTTCGGAGATCAACAGCGGCTCCGCCGCGCTGTCGGCCTGGGGAGCGGGAAACACCATGCACGTCGGGTGGAACTGGAAGAACTCAAGGTCCGCCACGTCGGCACCGGCACGCCACGCAAGGGCCAGCCCATCAGCTGTGGCCACGGACGGGTTGGTGGTTTGCGCGAAGAGTTGCCCGGCCCCACCGGTGGCCAAAAGTACAGCGTCACCGTGGGTGCTGTGCAGGGCCCCATTGTGGAGGAACTCCACGCCGGAGACGCGTCCGGACCCTGCACCCGCTTGTATCAGCGCCGTCACCTGGGCGTGCCCGATGACGTGGATCCTGCCTGCAGCATGGAACTCCAGCACGGTCTTGATCAGTGCTGCCGCCACATGGGCCCCGGTGGCATCTCCACCTGCGTGCAAGATGCGCGGCGCCGAGTGCGCCGCTTCCAGGCCCAAGGCCGGTTCGCCGTCGTCGTCAAGATCGAAGCTGACACCGAACCGGGCGAGTCCGGCGATGTCGGTGCGGGCCTCGGTGCACAGCACCCGGACGGCTTCCTCGTTGCAATGCCCGGCACCGGCCCTGATGGTGTCGGCGATGTGCGCCGCCACCGTGTCACCGGGCGCCGGTTCATCGAGCACCGCAGAGATGCCACCTTGGGCGAAGTACGTGTTGCTGTCCGCGAGCGCGCCCTTGGTCAGCAGCACGACGTCGGAACCGGCTTCGGCGGCCAGCAGCGCGGAATACAGCCCCGCGATGCCGCTTCCGACGACGATCAGCCGTTGCCGGGGCCCTTTGGCAGGGCTGCCTGCAGCGATAGGAAAACTATCTGCAGTCATGTGAGGCTCGATTCGGCTAGTGGTTGTTCTGTCGTCAGGCCGGCTTGGCGGCCAGCATGCGCTCCAAGGCGATTTTCGCGTTGTCCTGCACTGCGTCATCCACGGTGATGCGGTTGACGATGCGTCCTTGGACGAGTTCCTCGAGCACCCACGCCAGATAGCCCGGGTGGATGCGGTACATGGTGGAGCACGGGCAAATCACGGGGTCAAGGCAGAAGATGGTGTGCTGGGGATTCTCGGCGGCAAGCCGGTTCACCATGTTGATCTCGGTGCCGATGGCGAACGTGGTGGGTTCCGTGGCAGCGGCGATGGCCCTTTTGATGAAGTCGGTGGAACCGGCGGAGTCCGCAGCGTCCACGACCTCCATGGGGCACTCCGGGTGAACGATGACGTTCACGCCCGGGAAGTCCAGGCGGGCCTTCTCGATTTGGCTGACGTTGAAGCGCTTGTGGACCGAGCAGAATCCATGCCACAGGATGACTCTTGAATCCAGCAATGCCTGCTCATCATTGCCGCCCAGTTCTTTTCGCGGATTCCACATGGGCATCTGCTCAAGGGGCACACCGAGGGCTTTGGCGGTGTTGCGCCCCAAGTGCTGGTCCGGGAAGAACAGGACCCTCTGACCGCGTTCGAACGCCCATTCCAGGACCACTTTGGCATTGGAGGAGGTGCAGACGATACCGCCGTTCCGGCCACAGAAAGCTTTGAGTGCGGCAGAAGAGTTCATGTAGGTGACCGGTATGACAGGTACGCGGCCTTGGTCATCGGTTCCCGTCCCGAAGATTTCCTCGAGCTGCTCCCAGCACTCCTCCACGGAATCTTCATCAGCCATGTCCGCCATGGAGCATCCGGCTGCGAGGTTGGGCAGGATGACGGCCTGCTCCGGGGTGGAGAGGATATCCGCGGTCTCTGCCATGAAGTGGACACCGCAGAAAATGATGGCTTCAGCGTCCGGCTTGGTGAGTGCGGCGTTGGCAAGCTGGAAGGAGTCTCCCACGAAGTCCGCGTACTGGATGACTTCATCGCGTTGGTAGAAGTGCCCCAGGATCACCGCGCGATCGCCGAGCTTGGCTTTCGCGGCACGGATACGGGCGTCGAGTTCGGCGTCGCTGGCCTGTTTGTATTCGTCCGGCAACTGGCCTTGCCGCGGCGTGGCGGCCGGTGCGGTGTCGCTGCTGGATGCCCCAGGACCGTAGGCAGGAGCACCCGCGAGCGCTTCGGCGAGGTCGTATTCCCAAGGTCCCTTCGCCAACGCCGGGCTGCAGGTGGCACCTGCGCGGGAGAGTCCGTTCTCTGCTTCTTCGCGAGTGATCAACTGGACGGCAGTGTTGACGCTGCTCATGATGTGCTCCTGTTATCTGGCCCGAGGCCGGGTGTTCCGGTAAAGCGGTAGAGGCGTGGTGGGCGGTGTTTGCCGCCTTGGAGGTACTGGCCGGTTTCTTCGATTTCCGGCGTGGCCTTGATGTGGCGTCGGAAATTGGCGGGATCCAATTGCCGGTCCAGGACTGCTTCGTAGACTTCCCGCACTTGGGCCAAGGTGAAGAATTCACCCAGAAGGTGGTAGGCGATCGATCCGTAGGCCATCTTGTTGCGGAGCCGCCACAGGGCGTAGTCCACGATTTCATTGTGGTCAAAGGCCAACTCCCCCAAGCGGTCGGCGCGGAACCAGCGCACGTTCTCGGATTCGTCTGCGAGGGCGGCTTCTGTTGGTTGGACGAGGGCCCAATACACAATCGAGACCACACGCTGGCTGGGCGAGCGGTGGAGGCCGCCGAATGCGTACAGCTGCTCAAGGTAGTGCGGAACCAGGCCGGTGGTCTCACGGAGGTTGCGTGAAGCTGCGTCCTGGAGGGATTCGTCGTGGGACAGCGGCCCACCTGGCAGGGCCCACATGTCCTTGAACGGCTCGCGAATCCGCCGGACCAGCGGCAGCCAGAGGGTGGGACGGCCCGATTTTTCGCTTGGCCGAAGAGCGAAAATGACGGTGGAAATAGCTAACGACGGCGGTGCCAGCCGCCTTTCGGCGACGTTCGCTGAGATGGGACTCATGGCACGCACCTCGCTTCGTCGCCAGCCGGTCCTGCCGGAGTCTCGGTGCTACCCCGGAGGAATACATTGGATGATCAGAATTAGTTAAAGTCTCATTGACTAGAACTAATGGTACGGCCGTGGCAACGTTGGACCAAATGCCCTGCGTCACATTTGCTCGGCTGCCGCCTCCATGAGGGGCAGCGTGCGGCCTTGGATATGGCTGTTCAGCGCGATGACCGACGAGCACCGGACCACGGACTTGGTAGCAATCATGGCGTCAAGCACCCGCTGCATGTCCGGGTTGGAGCGCGCGGCGATCCGCACCATGAGGTCTGAATTGCCCGTCACCGTGTGCACTTCGGTAATCTCGGGGATGGCACTCAAGCTCTGGATAACGGCGTCGTGGCCAATCTCCTGGGTGATGGTCACGGAACAGAAGGCCACTACGGGGAAGCCGAAGTTCGCCGGATCCGGCTGCGGGACCCACGATCCAATGACGCCGCTTTCCATCATGCGGTCGATCCGGGACTGCACAGTGGCACGGGCGACGCGGAGCACCCTGGAGGCTTCAAGCACGGACGATCGGGGCGAATCCGTGAAGAACCGTACAATTTTTGCATCAAGCGCATCGACCATCATCAAAGTTCCCGTCACCCAAGGGTTGTCACCTGTCACATCAGCACCGTGAGAAGTGATGTATCTTACAATCTGCGAGAATTATTCCACGGCCCTGCCTGCGGCGTCGACGCATGGTTTATCCGCTCGCTTCCCAGATAGCTTGTCCAGCTCACAAGGCTGCCAGGCTCAACCCCCATGTAATCCATAGAAGGTAGACACGTATGACAACGAAGTCGATGGCGGCTCCTGCCCAAACATCCGGGCTTGGCCACTCCCTGAAGCCGCGCCAGCTGACCATGATGGGATTGGGCAGTGCCATTGGCGCGGGCTTGTTTCTCGGCTCAGGCGCGGGCGTCCAAGCCGCCGGACCGGCCGTGCTGGTTTCATACCTCGTGGCCGGAACCCTGATTATCCTGGTCATGTGGGCCCTCGGCGAGATGGCTGCCGCCAATCCCAATAGCGGCGCCTTCTCCGTTTACGCGGAAAAGGCCCTGGGCAAAACAGCCGGAGGGACCGTCGGTTGGCTCTGGTGGCTGCAACTGGTGGTGGTGATCGCCGCAGAAGCTCTTGGCGCCGCAGGGCTGCTTTTCTCGGTGTGGCCGGTCGTCCCGGTCTGGATCCTCGCGCTGGTCTTCATGGTGGCCTTCACGGGAATCAACCTCGTTGGGGTCCGCAACTTTGGCGAGTTCGAGTTTTGGTTCGCCATCCTGAAGGTAGCGGCAATCGTTATTTTCCTGCTCATCGGGGCAGCACTGTTGTTCGGTTGGCTCCCGAACGTCACATCCCCGGGATTCTCGGCGTTCGGCACTTTCGCTCCGCACGGCATGAGCGGCATAGCGAACGCCTTGTTTGTGGTGATCTTCGCCTTCGGCGGCACGGAAATCGTCAGCGTGGCCGCTGCTGAAACCGAGAATCCGGCCCACAGCGTCGGCAAGGCGATCCGCACCGTAGTGTGGCGCATCCTGGTCTTCTACATCGGTTCCGTGTTCGTCATCGCAGCTGTCCTCCCCATGGGATCTGCCGGGCTGAAGTCCCCTTTCGCAGGAGTCCTCGACCTTGCAGGAATTCCCGGAGCCGGGACAGCCATCACTCTGGTCGCCGTCGTGGCCCTGCTGTCGGCCCTGAACGCCAACCTTTACGGGGCGTCACGGATGATCTTCTCGTTGTCCGAGCGAGGCGAAGCACCCCGGATGCTGTCCGCGGTGAACAGCAACAAGGTGCCCGTGGCCGCCGTCGGCATTTCCGTGGCGTTCGGCTTCATCGCGACCGTCCTGGAACTGATCTTCCCCGAGCACGTCCTGCCGGCGCTGCTGAACCTTGTGGGCTCCACCTGCTTGATGGTCTGGGGAACCGCCCTGGTCTCCCAGTTCATCCTGCGCCGAAGGGCTGATCGCGATGGAACGGAACTGCCGTTGCGCATGAAGGGATTCCCGTTCCTGACCATCCTCGGCTTGGCGCTCTTGGTACTCATCCTTGCCGTGGGCTTCGCTAACCCTGAGAGCGCAGCCCAGTTGCTGGGCACGTTGGTGCTGATCCTGGTGATTGCCGCGGGTTGCTTCTTCAACGCACGAGCCAAGATAGGAAAGACACTGGAAGTCCGCTAACTACTTGCCTAACCCAACGACGAAGCCCTGCACAGTTTGTATCGTGCAGGGCTTCGTACGTTCCTCAACATGGACAAAATGCTGTACTCAAACTGAGCTTATTGCGCAGGCGCGATCCCGGTGACTAGGGTCACACCCATGACTACCCATCCCGAGCTGTCCGGCGACGACGCACCGGCCCCGCTCACGCACGAACAGCTCCGTGAGCTTTACGCCCTCATGTCAGCGGTACGCCGGCTCGATACCGCCGCTGTCGCTTGGCAACGCCAAGGCATCATCCCCGGCTACGCTCCGGAGCTCGGCCAGGAAGCTGCCCAGGTGGGCAGCGGCTACGCCGTTGACCGGACACGCGACTTCGTTTTTCCCACCTACCGCGAGATGGGGGTGGCAAAGGCCATGGGACTGGACATGGTGGGCTACATGTCCACGCACAAAGCCACCTGGCACGGGGGTATGTACAACCCGCTGGAGTCCCGCTTCGCACCGATCCAGGCTGTGGTGGCCGGTTCGGTCCTGCACGCCGTGGGCTGGGCCCATGGGCAGACCCTCAGCTGCCCCACGGACAGCGGCGTTGCCGTGACGTACTTCGGCGATGGCGCCTCATCGCAGGGCGATGTCCATGAAGCCATGAACTTTGCAGCGGTCATGAAAGCCCCGGTGGTCTTCTTCGTCCAGAACAACGGTTGGGCAATCTCCGTCCCCACAGAACGGCAGGTTGCCGGGGGCTCCGTTGCCGCCCGGGCAGCCGGGTATGGCATCCCGTCACTTCAGGTGGACGGCAACGACGTCGTTGCTGTTTACCAAGCGACGCGGTCAGCTTTGGCACATTGCCGCTCCGGCAACGGCCCAGTGGTGATCGAAGCCATGACGTATCGCCGCGGTCCGCACTCAACAGCCGATGATCCCGGCCGTTACCGCACTCTTGAGGAGGAGCGGCTGGCTGCGGGCGAGGATCCGCTGGAACGTTTCAAGCGGCGACTGCTTGCCGACGGCGTGGCCGATGAAGCCTTCTTTGCCGAGGCGCAGCGCGCAGCCGAAGAAGAGGCTGAAGCGATCCGGACCGGCATCGAGGAGCTGGGGCCCCGGCCCGGCGCCGAGATGTTCAGCATGGTTTTCCAAGAGCCAACACCCGACCTCCAATCCCAGGCCACGGCGTGGCGCGAGGAGTCAGAACATGTCTGAGACCACCATGACATCCCTGCAGGATGCTGAAGCACCGGCACCGAATGTAGCCACCATGTCCATGCAGCAAGCCCTCAACCTTGCCTTGGACGAGGTTTTGGGAGAGAACCCAAAAGCCGTGATCTTCGGTGAGGACTGCGGCCGTTTGGGCGGCGTTTTCCGGATCACGGACGGACTCCAGGCAAAGCATGGCGAGGACCGTGTCTTCGACACACCGCTGGCCGAGTCCGGCATCCTCGGCATGTCGGTGGGCTTGGCAATGGCGGGCTTCCACCCGATTCCCGAAGTGCAGTTCGACGGTTTTGCCTACCCGGCAATCAACCAAATCGTGTGCCAGATCGGACGGATGAACTACCGAAGCCGCGGCACGCTGCCCATGCCGATTACGTTGCGCGTTCCCAGCTTCGGCGGGATCCGGGCTCCCGAACACCACGGCGAAAGCCTGGAGGCACTGTTCGCCCATGTCCCCGGACTCAAAGTCGTCTCACCGTCCACTCCGAACGATGCCTATCACCTGCTCAAGTACGCCGCCGGCCGCCCGGACCCTGTGATCTTCATGGAACCAAAGTCCCGTTACTGGCAGAAAGGTCCCGTGAATCCCACGTCGGGAAACCCCTCAGGCGCACGGGTGGCCAAGGAGGGCCGCCACCTGACATTGGTGGCTTGGGGTGCCATGGTCTCCCGTTGCCTACAGGTTGCCGAACTCGCCGCAGAGGACGGGATCGACGTCGAAGTCCTGGACCTTCGCTGGCTAAAACCCATCGACTCCGAAGCACTGGCACGCTCTGTCGGGAAGACACGGCGCGCCGTCGTCGTTCATGAAGCACCGCTGACCTCCGGCCTCGGCGCCGAGGTGGCCCAGCTCATCACGCAGAGCTGCTTCGCCACGCTCAAGGCACCCGTGGAACGCGTGACCGGCTTCGACGTTCCCTACCCATCCGGGGACCTGGAGGACGAATACATTCCGAACATCGACCGCATCCTTTTTGGGATCCAACGCGTACTGGAGTACCGCCGTGGCTGAACTTACCTTTCCGCTACCCGATCTTGGTGAAGGCCTCATCGAGGCAACCGTGCTCGAATGGCTGGTGGAACCCGGCCAGCAGGTGGAGCGCAACCAGGCAATCGTGGAACTTGAAACCAGCAAGTCCGCCCTCGAACTGCCAAGCCCACAGGCAGGTAAAGTGGTGCGTATTCACGGAGCGCCAGGAGACACCGTCAACGTTGGCGAACCGCTGATTGTGTTCGAGGTGCCGGACGACACCGCCGGGATCGTGGGCACTGTTCCCAAGGACGAAGCACCCAAGCGCCGGGTCCGCCTGAGCGCCGTACTCGATGAGGACTGAGACCATGACCGGCAGGCACACCGTGGAACAGCACAGGCACACAGTGGAGGGCACCGACCCGGGACTGTTCGTTCAAATCCATGAACCTGCCAACGGCGCCGGCCTCCGGCCTGTCCTCTTGATTCACGGATTTTCGTCCTCCAGCAAGTTGAACTGGCAGGACAGCGGCTGGATCACTGCCCTCCAGGAAGCTGGCCGCCGGATCATCACCGTGGACTTGCCCGGCCACGGCCGGAGCTACTCCCCGGAGGATCTGGACTCGTATACACCCAGCCGGATCCGTGCCGACTTCCTGCAAATCGTGACCGACGCCGGAGCCCGGCCCCTTCGCGAAGGGGACCCGGCCACCGGCGTGGACGTTATTGGCTATTCCCTCGGTTCACGACTGGCTTGGGAATTCGGCGCAACCCAGCCTGACCTGGTCCACCGGATGGTCTTGGGCGGACCCAGCACGGCCGATCCCCTCGCCGCGTTCGACCTTGCCGCCGCCCAGCGGCATTTAGCCGACGGGACGCCGATCGACGACGCCTCCACGGCCGGCCTACTGAAAATGGCCCAACTGCTGCCCAGCAACAACCTGTTCGCCATGTTGTCCCTCATTGAGGCCATCAAGGAAGAACCTTTCGATCCGTCAGAGGCGGCGCCGCACATGCCTCTGTTGCTCGTGGCCGGGGAGAAGGACGAGCGTGCAGCGACCATGCCGGAATTGGCCGCCATCGCCGCGAAACACGGTGCCAACGTTGAAACACTCCTGATCCCGGGCCGCACGCACACCAACGTGGTCACCAGCCGCGCGTTCAAAGAGGCCGCCGTCGAATTCCTCGGAGTCTGACCGCTGAGCCGCTAGCGAGCGAGCCGTTCAGCATTGAGGCTCATGCGTTCGAGCACACTGAGGGCCATGGCGTACTCATCGATGCCGATGCCCATGGACAAGTCCTGACGGGCCGTTTCCACCAACCACGCGGCTTCGTGGCACTTCCTCCGCCCCACGTCGCTGAGGGTCAGCCGGTCATCGATCATGGTGATCATGCCACGTCCCACCAAAGTTGCCAGCTCCCGTTCACGCAGACGAACATCGCTTCCCCAGACCGGCCGGAGGGCCTCCACCAGTTCACCGGGACGAAGGGCGCCGTCGTCGAGGATGGTGAGAGCTTGCCATTGCCGTCGACTGAGCTTGAGCTGGGCTAGGGTGCGGTCAAGCTGGGCCTCCAGGGCGGCATCGAGCCTCTTGATCCAATATCCGATGGGCTTGTCCACCTGTTCATGCTTTCAGTGGATGGGCCAGCGGGCAAGGAGCGAACGGTAGGCTGGGGTCTGCAAACGATGGACATGGAAGTGGAGCAGATGGGCGTGCGTTACAAAGACCGGGCAGAGGCCGGCAGGCGCTTGGCTGAAGCTCTCCCCCAGTTCCGGGAAAATCGCAGCACCATTGTGCTCGGGCTCGCCCGCGGCGGCGTACCGGTCGCAGCCGCAACCGCCGAAGCCTTGAGCCTGCCCTTCGGCGCCGTGCTGGTGCGCAAGCTCGGCATTCCCGGCCGGGACGAGACCGCCTTTGGCGCACTGGCTTGGTCGCAGGGAGATGTCCTCCGGATCGTCAACAAACCCATCAAGGAACTGATTCTTTCCCGCGGCATCACCCAGGCTGCGCTGGACGCCGTCGAAGCCCACGAGCGCACGGAGCTTTTGCGCCGCGCCGACGAGTACCCGGGCATTGGCCATGATCTCCACGGAAAAACGGTGATCCTCGTGGACGACGGCCTTGCGACCGGGGCCACCATGCGGGCCGCGGTGGAAGCGGTCCGCGCGGGAGGCGCCTCTACGGTCATTTCTGCGGTCCCCGTATCGTCCTTGGAAGGCACGTCGTCCCTGGCGCGGGTGTGCGACTTTGTGCTTCCCCTCCACATCCCGGGTAAGTTCCACGCCGTCGGGGCGTTCTATGAAGAATTCGGGCAACTGACCGATGCCGACGTCGTGAGCCAGCTGGGTGGCTAGGGTCAAGCGGGAAAGCCGGCCCAGCACCATAGGATGGTTCGCATGAATCCCCGCAGCGCCACCCAGGGCCCAGGCGAAGCAACAGCCCAGGTCCCGCCGTCCCAAACGCTCTCACGGGGAATCCGCGCCCTGGAAATCCTCGCCGCAGCAGAACGGCCGCTCACCATCGCCGAACTTACGACCGCGCTGGGTGTCCACCGCTCGGTGGCTTACCGCATCCTCCGGACGCTCGAGGACCACTCACTGCTGGTCCGCGACGACTCAGGCCGTGTCCAACCCGGGCCAGGGCTGGCGGTCTTGGCCAGTGGCGTGTCCCGGAATCTCCAAACCGCCGCGTTGCCGGAGCTGACCCAGTTGGCAAACACTTTTCACATGACCGCCTTTGTGGCCGTCTGGGACCACCAGGAATGCGTCACCTTGGTGACGGTCGAGCCCAGGCACTCCGGCGCTGCCCTGGCCCAACACCCGGGAAGCCGCCACCCCGTCAGCAGTGGAGCTCCCGGCATAGCCATCCAATCCACCATGAG
The DNA here is from genome assembly GCF_030208915.1 of Arthrobacter sp. efr-133-TYG-104. NCBI lineage: Bacteria > Bacillati > Actinomycetota > Actinomycetes > Micrococcales > Micrococcaceae > Arthrobacter > Arthrobacter sp. efr-133-TYG-104. The sequence continues at coordinate 101,018 of NZ_JARVTA010000007.1, read as the reverse complement.
TGAAGAACGGTGGGATCAGATGGCCCCGGGCATCCCCTACCGGCCGGAAGCGCAGGAGGCGCGTAAGAGGGGGTACGCGGCGAGCCATGACGAAGTCATCGCTGGCCTCTCCTCATTAGCGGCCCCGATTCACGTCCCCTCGGGACGGCCGGCAGCGATCGCCGTCGTCTATATCCGGCTGGACCAGGATGCCGAAGCCGTGGGCGAGGCACTGGCCGCGAGTGCCGCGCGAATCGAAACCCAGCTCGCCTGACCTGTGCCCCGGGGGGCGGTCCTCTCAGTCGTCTTCGGACCCGTGACCGATACGTGCGTAGAGGGCCGGCTGCGAGCGCCGCAACCGCAAACCCCAGATGATGCCTACGACGCCGGGGAGCAGCACCAGTGCGGGAAGGATGAACGACGCCGGGGTGGAGTCGGTCTGGCCCAGAAGGACATTGAAGTTCACTGTGATGAGGCCGAAAACGAGTGCCAGGAGAACAAATCCAAGGGCCGGAGCGATCACTTTTACCCACAAGCTGGCAGCATGCCGCTGCTTCCGGAAAAACCCGATCACGGCCACGGACACCACAGCCATCAACAGTACGAGTCCCATCGCGCCGCTATTCGTCAGCCACGTGAACATCGTCAGCACCGGATACATCTCGCCAAGATCGGATCCGGACCCGGCGATGGCGAACGCCACGGTCACGACGACGGCGATCACCGTCTGGGCCAAGGACCCGGCGAAGGGAGCTCCGCTTCCTGTCCGAACCTTGGCCAGCGCTGATGGGAGGACGCGTTCGCGGCCGAGGGAGAAAAAGTACCGGGCAACGGCGTTGTGGAAACTGACCAGCGCAGCAAAGAGGCTGGTAACGAAGAGGAGCTGGGCGATGTCACTGAGCAGGACTCCCCCGTGCGCACCGAGGAACGAAAAGATCATGTCCGGGCCGCTGGTGGTGGCGGCCGCGATAACGGAGGAGGGGCCTGTGCTTACTGTCATCGCCCATGCGGACACCGCATAGAACACCGCGATGATGCCCACCGCCGCGAACGTCGCCCTGGCCACCGTGTGCTGCGGGTCCTTGGACTCTTCTCCATAGATGGCCGCTGATTCAAAACCCATGAAGGCTGCGATGCCGAACGAGAGCACCGCCCCGATCCCTGGCACAAAGAGCGTGGCGGGGCTGAAAGCCTCCGCACTGACGCCCTCAGGAGCCACTGCCAGGCTGATCACGTCGTAGGCGATGACCACTACGAATTCGAGGGCCACCAGAACGCCCAGCACCTTGGCGGACAAGTCCACCCGGTTGACGCCCAGCCACCCCACAATTGCTATGCACACGAGGACGGGAATCCACCACGGCACATTGATGCCCAGGCGGGTCGACAGGAGTGAGGAGACTGTGAAGCCGAACAGTCCGTAGATGCCGATCTGCATGAGGTTGTATGCCATGAGTGCAACCAGGGAAGCCCCCACCCCGGCCGGTCGTGAGATTCCCTGCGCTATGTAGGCATAGAACGCTCCGGCGTTCGTCACGTAGCGGCTCATTGCCGCGTAGCCCACGGCAAACAGGGCCAGAATCCCGCCGAGGATCAGGAAAGATAGCGGGACACCTACCACCCCTGTTACAGCGAACGTCGTGGTGACTCCGCCGGCAAGTACGGTCAGCGGTGCGGATGCGGCGATAATCATGAAAGTTACGGCTGGTACGCCGAGCCGCCTCTTGCTGATGGTGGCACTGCTGGTCTTGCCTTTGACGGGATTGTCCACGCTCATAGTGTGCTCCTGCTTCGGTGCCGCGGATCATCGCGCGGCACGGGGTGGGTCTTTCCGCAATCTTCCACCGTCAAGACGGGCCGTGACTTGTCTCACACGGCAGGGTGTTTGTCGGTTCACGCATGCACCCTTGCAGAGGCGAGCCGGTGTAGAATCGTGGGCAAGCTCACGTCCGCACCAACGACCCTCCCGAAGCGGCCCGGTACCGCGGGCCGTTGAAAGGGAATTGGATGACCGTCCAGGCCGAAGCAGGCGCCACCACCGTTCAAACAATCGTGGCAGGGTCTTTCCAAGAATGGACCAAGGCCATTTCGGCTTCTTTCGTTCCTTTGTTGGCGAAGGGTCCGGCCAATGCGCAGTTCCACGGCACGATGCGCGGACGCGTGCTCGGCCAAATTTCCGTTGTGGACATCACCGCAGGACCACACACGGTAATGCGCACTTCCGAATTGATCGCCAAATCCACGGGACGCTTCTTCAAGCTCAGTATCCAACTCGCTGGAACGGGCCGCTTGGTCCAGGACGAACGCGAAGCGATACTGCACCCTGGCGATCTCTCGATCTACGACACCTCCCGCCCCTACCAACTGACGTTCGACGACGACTTCCGGACGCTGGTGCTGATGTTCCCCCACGGCGTGCTGGACCTTCCTGCGGGGGCCATGGAGCATGTGACGGCCCTGCGTATTCCGGGCGACCAAGGTCTCGGCGAGATCATCAGTCCCTTTCTGGTGCGGCTGGCAGAGAACCTGGAAGCCCTGTCAGGAACCAACGGACTCCGGTTGGTGCACAACGCGCTGGACTTGGTCACCACGCTCTTCAACGGCGAGCTGGACCAGCTCATTGAAACAGGCCGGGACCCACACTTGCTCCTGCTCGGCCGGATCCATGACTACATCGAGGCCAACCTCGGGGACCCGGAACTTTCCCCCGGAAGCATTGCGGCCGCTCATTACATCTCCACCAGGCACCTCCATGACCTGTTCCAGGAGATCGGGACCACGGTGGCGACATCCATTCGGCAGCGCCGGCTGGAACGGTGCCGCCGCGATCTGAGGGACCCCGTCCTCGCGGACCGCCCGGTCACAGCCATTGCTGCACGGTGGGGATTCACCGATGCCGCCCACTTCAGCCGGATTTTCCGTGCTTCTTTTGGCAACTCACCTACGGGGTACCGCAACGGCGGCTGACATGGGAGGCGCCTAGTCCCGCGCTCGCCGCCGCATGACCAAGGCGGTGAGGACGCCCAACAGCAGCAGTGCCACCGCTGCGGCCATCGAAACGATGAAAGCCGCTGTTGCCCCTTGTGCCTGCGCCAGCTGGCCGGCCACATAAGAACCAAGTGCGGTCCCTGCCACAATCCCGCTGGCAAGGGCAGTCATGACCGTCGCCATCCGTCCGGAAGGGGCAACCACGCCGCCAATACTGAAGACAGTGACCATTACGGGCCCTACCGGAACGCCTAGGAGCAACAGGATAAAGACCATGGGCCAGATTCCGGCAGGCAGCACCAGCAGCACGGATAACAAGGCCATGGCCAACGCCGCGACAACCCAGCGGGCGGCCAGACTGAACCGCTGGGGCCAGTACGCCACGGACAACGCCGCAACAGCCGAGCTCAAGCCCATCACCGAATAGAGGAGTCCGGCGATCTCGGCGGTGGCGTACTGTGCCGAAAATGCGCTGAGTGCGTTTTGGGTGGCCCCGAAGAAAGTGCCCATGCATACCATGGCAACGACCGGAACAGCCACGACGGCCGCCGTCCAGCGGCCGCGCCGGGCGGGATTGTCGTTCGGCGTCCGGGCACTTGTGGGTTGCTTCCGGCGGGTGGGGACCACGGCTTCCTGGCTCGGGTGCACGGCAAACGCCGGGACCAGGGTGATAGTTATGGCAGCCGCCAACGCCAACGGTAGCCACGGGGCAACCATGCTGGCGAGGATACCCACAAGTGCCGGTCCGAGGACAAACGTGACCTCGTCCGCGGTGCCTTCGTAGGACAGTGCCGTGTCCAGATCCGCCCTGTTGCTGGCGACGCTTCCGCGGCCACCGCTCGATTCCAGGTTGCGGCTGGTCAACGCCATCCAACGCACCCGGGCCATAGGTCCAACCTGGGGACAGCTTGCACCGGCGAGCAGGGCTACCAGCAACACTGAAGAGGCGTCCTGCACGGACTCATATGTTGGCGTCACATAGGCAGCGGCGAGCAGACCCGCCACCGCCAATGCATTCACGACGGCGGCCACGAGCAGTACCGTGCGCTGGCCGGCCCGGTCCGCCAAAGAACCGAGGACGGGGGCGCCGATGGCCGACCCGATGCCGACGGCTCCTGCCGCCATACCGCCAAGGGCGTAGGACTGGCTGACGGCCGTGATCAGGGTCAGTGTCCCTACCGTCAGCATCGCCAGGGGAACGCGGGCAAATAGTCCCAGTGGGAGGAATCCGGGCCCTGCAAGTTCGGGCAGGCGGGAGAATCTGCCAGGCAGGCGGGAGGTGCGTTTTTGGGCTGCCGGTGACGGCGCGGATTTCCGCGTAGGCAAAGGTATCCGCGAAGGCGCGGGCATCTGCGAAGGTACGGGTTTCCGCGAAGGCAAAGGGGTCACAATAGGTTTTTCCATGATTCCGGGTTCGCTAATAGCTGCGCATCGTCCCTCCTCCCGATGCGCGCGACCCGGTATCGGTTCAAGTCTATCGGATCGGCCTTAGCTCGGACCGGCGCCGGCGATGTGGACACTGGACCCATGCCTGCCCTTGACCACCTGCAACTGGGTTTGGATGCGCTGTTTCATCTCGGCTACATGGCTGACCAGTCCTACGACCCTGCCCCCGTCGCGCAGCCCCTCCAAGGCATCCATAACTTGTTCCAGCGCTTGCTCGTCAAGGCTGCCGAAGCCTTCATCGACGAACAACGTTTCGATGTCAACGCCGCCGGCTTCTTGTTGCACAACGTCCGCCAGCCCAAGCGCCAACGCCAAGGAAGCCATAAAGGATTCACCACCGGACAACGTGGCCGTGTCCCTTTGCTGTCCTGTCCACTCATCCACCACTTCCAGCCCAAGGCCAGACTTTTGGTTGCGGGCGGCGCGCGCATCCGTATGCCGCAACGTGTACCGGCCATCGCTCATGGCAACAAGCCTCTCGGACGCAGCGACAGCCACCTGTTCAAGCCGGGCAGCAAGCACGTAGCTGTTCAGGCTCATTCGGTAGCTGTTCTCACCGGCACCGCGGACAGTCTCTGCCAGCCCGGAGAGCATGCCTGCCCGTTGCCGTGGTTCCTTCCCTGACTGGGCTGACTCCACGTACTCCGCCCGGATACGGCCCACCGACTTCTCAGCCTTCTCCGCAAGGCCTGCCGCTAGCGCCACGTTGCGGGCCTCCTCACCGGCCACTGCAGCTGCTGCCCGGGCCGCGTCCAACTCGGCCGCAGGCAATGGGAGGTCGCCGATGCCAACTTCCTTGGAAGCAAGCGAAAGATCCTCGCTGGCAAACAATTCCTCAATTCGCGCTGCCTCGGCGTCGAACTCCGCCAAATCCGTCTCCAACGCCACGACGTCGGAGGCCGATAAGAGCTCCCGGCGCGCGTCCTCCGCTGACGCGAACCCGGCCCCGGGAAGCGCCTTATCCAGGGCTGCTGCAGCCTCCAATCGGGCCTTGTCGGCGTGGTCAAATACAGCGACGGCGTCGACGGCGGTTTGAAGGAGCATCCGTTGTGCAGAGAGGGCTTCTGAGCGTTCCCGCAGGCTCGGAAAGTCCCGTCTCAGCGTTGTGAGTGTTGCTTCCAAAGCAACGAATTGTTCCTGCAGCATGTCTGCCGCGGACGAGGCTTGCACGGATGCCTGCCTGGTCTCGCTGAGTTGTTCCTTCACCAGGACGATGCGGCCAGTGAGCAACTCGTGTTTGGCTCGAAGTTTCTCCAAGGCCTGGGAAGCCTCGCGCGCCTCCACCACAGCCGCTTTCCAGGACGCCAAGCGGTGTTCAGCTTCATCCAGCTCATCCGAACCTCCTTGGGCAGCGAGGCCTGCGACCCGTTCCGTCGCTGCTGAGAGGTCCGCTGCGATCTGTCCGAGGACTTGCTCGCTTGCTTGGAAGGCGCGCTCGGCCTCTTGCTCGTCTTGGGCGATGCTCAGGGCGGACTGGGCCGCGGCAGCAGGGGCAGGATGGTCGTGGCTGCCGCAGACGGCACAGGGTTGCCCCGGAATCAGGGCGGCAGCAAGTTCACCGGCGGCATTTGCCAGCCGCGCTTCCCTCACGTCGAGCCAAGCTTGCCGGAGATCCTGGGACTCGGTGCGGGCCTGAGCGTGGCTCTCCGTAAGAACGTCCAGTTCCTGCACGGAGGCCGCGTGGCGGATCACGAGGTCCACATGGTGCTCTGCCGCTTCAGCCTCACGTTGGACTTCCACATGGCGGGCCGCCACGGGCTCGAGAAGCTCGATGCCTGCGGTAACGGCTGTTTCTTCCGCCGTCAGCTCGTCCAGCGAGGCGGCCGCCTCGCTGGCAGTCTCTCCCAGCCGTTCCAGCTCGTCGCGCCTGGAGGCCAGCTGGGCCGTAACCTGCTCCAGGCGCTGCTCATCGGGCAATCTGGCGTCCAAAACGGCCAAGGTGGTGTTGGTCGTTTCCAAGGCGGCTTTGGGATCCGACACGTCCAAGGCTGCTGCCTCCAAGCGCTCCACGGCGTGATCCTTGCGGTCACGCGCGGCGTGGAATATGCCGACGGCGGTGTCGAGTGCTTCCAGATGCCCGCTAAGGACGGCCGCGCGACGGTGCCGGGCGAGCTTGTCTTTCTTTTCGAGCGCAGGCGGTGCTGCCAACTCCAGCAACACCCGCCGTTGCATTCCGGCCGCGAGGCGGGCGTGACGCTTCGCTTTTTGCACGTCGTGCTGCAACTGCTCCTCACGTTGCCTGGCGCGGGCCTCCGCTAGCTTGGCATGGGCTTGCCGTCGCTCAGTTTCCGCCGCTATTTCGGCCTCCAGCGCTTCAAGCCACGCCTCCGGCTCCGGTGCGCGGGCAGCTTGATCGAGTTCGACGGCGGAACCGCCGGCCTCGCCGAATGCAGGAAGGCCCAGGTGATCCCTTTCTCCAGCCGCCCTGTCAAGAAGATTGTCGAGGTGCCTTGCGTTCTGTTCTACCGCCCGCGCAGCGTCCGCGGCTTGGAGCGCAACTTGCTTCTCGACTGCCTCGAACCGTTGGGTACCGAAAAGTTTCTGCAGGAGATCAAGGCGGTCACCGGCTTTTGACCGCAGGAAAGCGGCGAAATCACCCTGGGGCAACATCACCACGCGCGTGAACTGATCGCGGTCCATACCGAGAACATCGGAGAGCTCGGCACCCACTTCATCATTCCGGGATGACTTCTCAATCCAATTCCCCGCCACTCGTTCACGCAGGAGGGTCTTGGCCTGTTGGGTGGTGAAGCCCTTGCGGCCACGTGCGCTGGGCCTGTCCCAGGCCGGAGACCTGGTCACCTCGAACCGACGGCCCCGGGCCGAGAATTCGCAGACAACATGCGGTTCCACCCCTGGAGCGGCGTGGTCGCTGCGGAGGCGCTTTCCCTCTTGGCGTGCACCCGGCACGGACCCGTAGAGGGCGAAACAGATCGCGTCGAGGACGCTGGTTTTGCCCGCTCCCGTGGCTCCGTTCAGGAGGAACAAACCCTGGGCGCCCAATTGATCAAAGTCGATGTGCTGTTTTGCAGCAAAGGGCCCGAAAGCCTCCAGGTCCAGGCGATGGATCCTCATAGCTCCGCCTCCGCCACCCTGGCAGCCTCCAAGGCCTCACGTAATGCGGCTACTTCCGCGTTGCCGGACTCCCGCCCGCGAACGTGCTCCAGGAACCCGCAGCAGACGTCGAGGTCGTCCCTGGCATCAGCTAACCTGCGGCTGTAGCTTTCCTTGCTCCGCACCCCAGCGTCGTCGGGGTCGAAAACCAAAACAAGGGTGTCCGGGAAACGTGACCTCACCTGCTCCATCGCCTGGGTTGGGCGCTGGGTGTCAGTCAACGTGACCTGGCAGTAGGCAGACTCTGCCCACGCGTGCTCGGGAGACTCCAGAAGCTCCGCCAACTGTCCGCGCAACACAGCTAATGCCTTGTGCTCTTGCCACGTCACCTCCTGGACCGCCACGGCGCCAGGCCCTCCTGCCTCGTCCCCGGGTTCTATGTCCAGCAACCAAGCGCCCTTGCGATGGTTTGCTTCCGAGAATGAGTAGGCCAACGGCGAGCCCGAATAACGCACATTGGGGGCCAACTCCTGCCGCCCGTGGAGGTGGCCCAAGGCAGTGTAGGTGAAGCCCTCAAAGAGATCCAGTGGTACCGCACCGAGGCCGCCGATGCTCAAGTCCCGCTCGCTTTCCGACGTAATCCCGCCGGAGGCAAAGGTGTGGGCGAGGACCACAGGATACACCGGGCCCAGCGCGCGCCGGCGTTCGACGTCGGCCCGGATCCTCCGTACGGCTTCGAAAGTAACGTCAAAGTGGCTGGCGTTCTCAACTCCCAGGCCGTCGGCTACGAGCCGGGGCTCCAAGTACGGGATGCCATAAATAGCGACAACGCCCTTGGCAGGCTGTTCCGGGTCCGCAGGCTGTTCCGGGTCCGCAGGCTGTCCCGACTCCACAGACTGCTCCGGGTCCAGCGGCAGGACAACCGGGACATCCAAGTCTTCGATCCGCGTCCTCAGGTGCACTCCCCCGCGTTCCAAGAGGCGGGAAGCAAAACCAAGCCGGATGGCGGAATCGTGGTTGCCGCTGGTGAGTACCACACGGGCCCCGGCTTCTGTGATCCGGACCAAGGCCTCGTCCAACAACTTGACAACGTCAAGGCCCGGCAACGCGCGATCGTAAACGTCCCCCGCTATCAGGACCACATCCACCCCGGCCGACACAACGAACGCGACCAACTGGTCCACGAAGCCGCGCTGTGCTTCCAGCATGCCAACGCCGTGGAATGAGCGGCCCAGATGCCAATCGGATGTGTGGAGTAACCTCATGTTCCCAAGTTAACCGGGGGCACCGACAAAAAGAGGAAGGCGAGCCATCCGTCGTCGAGCCTTGGCGGTTGCTAGCCTCTCTTGCCGTCGAAAAACTCGCGTGCCTCATCAGTTGATGTTTGCTGCGTCCGCGAGGTTGGGGTCGCGACCGTGCCGGACTCAACGGAGTCGGTTTCGGCCAGGTCCTCATCGTCGAGTCGCTCCGATACGTTCGAATCCTCGTCGTCCGAAGCGTTCTTGTTCTCCACGCGAGCCACCTCGGCCGAGGGAACCACGGCATCGGCGCTGGCTTCCTTGGCGGCCTTGGCCGAGGAAGCGTCGCGTAGCCCGCGGAACGCCAAACCTGCCAGGACGGCGCCCATGATGGGGGCCACCCAAAACAGCCACAAGCTCCCCAAGGCCCAGGAATCGCTGAAGAACGCCTGGGCTGTAGCACGGGCAGGATTGAAGGGAAGGTTACCCAAGACCTGGCCGAATTGGAGCAGGACTGCCATGGTCAGGCCAACAGCAATGGGTGCTGCCGACGGCAGTGCGCGGCGGCCCACGGTGGAGCCAAGGAACACAGCGACGATCAGCGCCGCACCGATAACCTCAACCAAAAGAACGCCAGCCATCTGGGTTTGCGCCAAGGAGTGCTCCCCAAAACCAGGAGCTGCGGCGTCGAAGGCCTTCCTCGCGTCAGTGAGGACAGGCACCGTCAACACCACGAAGTAGACGAGCGCCGCGCCGAGAATGCTACCGACGACCTGCGCCACCACGTAGGCGAGCGCGGCTACTGCCCGGATGCGGCCTGCTATGAAGTTGCCCACCGTGACGACGGGGTTGAAGTGCCCACCGGAGACATGCCCGAAGGCAAACATCGCGGCGGTCACTGTCAGGCCAGCAGCCAAGGCAGTGGGGACAGGAGCAGAAGCGGGCGTGGAGAAGACTGCCACACCGGCCGCCACGAGCACCACAAACATCGATCCGAGGGCTTCAGCCGAGGCCCGGGCCAGGAGTCCCGGGCTGCGGTCGGCGGTGTCCAATACGGGAGTGGTCATGGCGGATGGATCCTTAAAGTTGGTGGTGAAATGCGGGTGACCGGAGCACGGGGTGACCGGAGCAGTGGGTGCTGGCCCCAACGAATCTTGCCAGCCGAAGCTGTGCAGTTGCTGGACCTTGGCCTGCCGCGGCCCGATGACGAGCTTAGCCGCCCGAGGCGATGGCCGCGATGACGGCTGCGCCCAGTGCCATGACCGCCAGCGTGCTGGAGAGAACCAACCTGCGGGACACCGCTTGGGTATACGCTGCTTGGTTGCCCATATGCAGTACGCGTGAGCGAACCCACACCACTACGGCAAGGACAACGGTCGCAGCAGCAGCCACCAGCGCACAGAGCCCTTGATAATCGAACCCCGGGTGGGCTCCGGCGAGCCCCGAGAGCCACCGGCGCCAGATAAACAGGTCCACCACCACCAGCGAGATCAGCGTCCGCCGCCACGCCAAGGTGGTGCGTTCAGGTTGAAGCCCTGGATCCCGGAGGTCCATCTTCACCGGGCCATGAGGATCAAGACGGCGAAGCCAAAAGCAGCCACCGCCACCACAATGGTCATGAACAGCAGGACGCGGGAAAACGGCAGCGCCTGGTTGTTGCGCATCGCAGCTTCCATCAGGCCCCACCTGCGGTAGGACAGGACCGCGAGCCCGGCCCCGATGAAGGAAAGCACCACGCAAAGGATGATCCGCACAGGTTGCGGAGCGATGTTCGGCGCCAACTGGTCAATCGCGATAGCACCGGCAAGCAGGGCAAGCGAGGTTCGTATCCATGCCAGGAAGGTGCGTTCATTGGCGAGCGAAAACCTGTAATCGGGAGTCTTGCCCGTCCGTCGCCAAGCGGGTTCACGCACGTCTTTTCTCCAAGGTTCAAGCGGTCCGGGAAGCTTCCCCACCATATCAGCGGGTGCGCGGGCCACGGTAAGTTACTGGCATGAGTGTTAACGCTTCCACGCCCGTCCCTCCAACCTTCGAATCCCGTGTCCGCGGAGCATTGCTCGGTGGTGCTTTGGGTGATGCCCTGGGCTACGCCGTGGAGTTTGAATCGTTGTCCGCGATCCGCGCAGAGTACGGCCAGGAGGGCCTCACCTCCTTTGAACAGCTCGACGGCGGTGGCCACTTCTCGGACGACACTCAAATGACGCTCTACACCGTCGATGGGCTTGTTGAAGCCTTGGAATGGGCCAACGACGGCGTTGCTGCCGACGAACTCGCGTGCCTTTGGCTTGCTTATTTGCGGTGGCTCGCAACCCAAGGCGTCGCCCCGAATTCCTCCGCCCCGGTGCCGCAACCCCGCTGGATCGACCAGCAGGAGGTTCTTCGGCAACGCCGCGCGCCGGCAGAGGACTGCATCAGCGGCCTGGCATCGGGCCAGATGGGAACCGTGGCCCGCCCCGTAAACCCCGACTCCAAGGGCTCCGGTACAGTGATGCGCTCAGCGCCGTTCGGGCTCATCCCGCACATCTCCCCCGAAACGGTCTACAAGCTCAGTTCCGATGCCGCCTCGCTGACCCATGGACACCCTTCCGCACGGTTGAGCGCTGCCGTCTTCAGTCTGCTGATTCACAAAATCGTGGCTGGCTCCGACATCCGGAGCGCCGCCGAGTCCGCGCTGGACTACATCGAGCAGTCTCCCACCAAGGCCCCGGAGCTCCCGGACCGCCTCAGAACGGCGATCCAACTTTCGGAGAAGCCCTCTGTCACGCCGCCCGGGGAGTTGACGGCGGCGCTGGGTGAGGGATGGGTCGCCGAGGAGGCCCTCGCCGTCGGGCTTTATGCCGTTCTTTCGACCAGCGGGAGCGAGCCCACCGAGCACTTCCGCAGTGCCATTGGCGTCGCGGTCAACCACAACGGTGACAGCGATTCGACGGCGTCCATCGCCGGGAACATCCTCGGCGCCTTCTACGGCGAAGAATGCTTGCCGTCCGGGTGGCTGGAGACGCTCGAAGGCAGTGAAGTGGTCCAAGGGATGGCCTCGAGGCTGATCGCCGTCACCACGGGGTGACCGGCCACTAGTTTCCGCCCACCATCTGCAGGAATTCACCTTCGGAGACAACCTCGATCTGCTGCCCCTTGGCGTGCAGTTCCAGTACCCGTTTGGCCTTGCCCGTCAGCCGTCCTGCCCGAAGGTCCCCCGCGACGAAGCCATCCCCAACCACCAACACCGTGGTCCGTGCAGTGACCCTGCTCTCGGGGCGGGCACCCATATCCGCCGCCCGTGACTTCGCTTCGGGCCGGGGGATGGCAAGGTCGCCGGTGAATACCACGGTTTGGCCAAAAAGCGGGTGACCGGGCTCAGCAGCGGCGTTGGGCACCGGGTTCGGCCCTTCCTCGCGCCAAGTGGACCAAGCACCGGAGCGGGCATCACGTTGTCCCACCGAGCCGTTGCCGGCGGTTCCGCCCGCGCTGGTGCCCAGCCTGGCTGCGAGGGCTGAAAGAGTTGCTTTGGACAACCCGGCCGACGGGTCGAAGGCTGGTTGTTTGGGCACGGTGAGGCCCAACGAAAGGTAGAGTTCGGCGATGCTGTTGGCATTGTTGCGACGCGCGATGTCCACCAGGATTCCGGCGCAGGCCCGGGCATCCTCGGCGGCGTCGTGGTGATTGACCAGTGGCACTCCTGCTTCCTCGGCGGCGTAGGGCAAGGAGTTGGACACCAAAGAATAGCAACGGCGCGAAAGCATCACCGTGCAGACAAACTCGTAGGCAGGACCAGGGAGGCCGGAAACTTCCAAGCCGGACCGGATGACGCCGAGATCGAAGGCGGCGTTGTGCGCGGCAAGGATGTCCCCACCGATGAACGCCCCGATTTCCGGAAAGAGCTCCCCGAACCGCGGCTGGCCCGCTACGTCTTCTGCCCTGATGCCATGGATTCGCGTGTTGTGAAACTCGAAGTGGTCGTGGTTTTCCGGGGGACGCATCAGCCATGAGGCTTCCTCCACCACTACGCCCCCGCGGACCTTGCTGAGCCCCACAGAACAGGGCGACCCCCTGAAACCGTTGGCTGTTTCGAAGTCGATCGCAGTAAAGTCCAAGGCCACCGGACAATATTACAGTTCCAAACCCCCGTCCACTACACTTCCAAACCCCAGTCCGGTCCGCGCGGCTCACCGCGGAAAACGAACGACGACGGCGGTCAAGTAGGCTTGAAGGGTGATCCTTTCAGCTGTGAACCACCTTGCCGTATCCATGTTCGGAGGCGCCGGACCGGTGCGGCCGCCTATGGGCTCTTTCCTGCCCGGTTGGCTGGACCCCCAAGTGTTCCTGGCCGATCCGGCTTTGGCTCCCTGGGTTGTGCTCCTGGTATGCGGCATCATCTTCGCCGAAACCGGCCTGCTGGTGGGATTCTTCCTCCCGGGCGATTCGATGCTCTTCACCGCCGGCCTGCTGGTGGCAACGGGAACCATCAAATTCAATATTTGGGCGCTCGCGGCGCTGGTCATCGTCTCTGCCGTGATCGGCAACCAAGCCGGCTACCTCATTGGTGCCAAAGCCGGGCCGGCCATCTTCAACCGACCGAACTCCCGGCTCTTCAAGAGGGAAAATGTCCAAAGCGCGCACGCCTTCTTTGAGAAGCACGGCGGAAAGGCACTCATCCTCGCCCGATTCGTGCCGATCATCCGCACGTTCGTGCCCGTGATCGTCGGGGTCGCCCAGATCGACAAGCGCAAGTTCTTCCTCTTCAACGTCATCGGTGCCGTGCTCTGGGGCGGCGGGGTGACGCTCCTGGGCTACCTCTTGGGCGACAGCGTCCCTTGGGTCCGGGCCAATCTGGACCTCATCTTCATCGTCATCGTGTTGATTTCGGTGATACCGATCGCCATCGAAGTGGCCCGCGGATTCTTCGCGAGGCGTAGGGCCGCCACCAACGGCACCGCCCCCGTGGACGAATTCATCGAAGATCACGACGGCGGCACAACAGGCGGCCGCTAAGCCTCCATCTCCGAGTCATCCTCTCGGGACAACGCCGCCGGACAACGCCGAAACGATGGCGGGCATAAGAGCGCGGAATGCCTCGCCGCGATGGCTGATGGCGTTCTTCTCCTCCGAGCTCAACTCGGCGCAGCTTCGATCCATCCCGGCCGGCTGCAGTACGGGATCGTAGCCAAATCCGCCTGCGCCGCGGGGGTGCCGCAGCAACGTGCCTTCCAGTTGGCCGTACTCCACCGTCTCGTGCAGTACTCCGTCGGGACCGGGCACGGCCAGGGCCGCGGCGCACACGAACGCAGCCCCACGGAACGCATCCGGAACGTCCGAAAGCTGGGCCAGGAGCAGGTCCAGGTTGGCCGCATCATCTCCGTGCCGGCCGGACCAGCGTGCGGAAAAGATCCCGGGAGCGCCGCCAAGGACGTCCACGGCTAACCCGGAGTCATCAGCAATCGCCACAAGGCCGGTGGCCATGGCCACGGACCTCGCCTTCAACAGCGAATTTTCCGCGAACGTCACGCCTGTTTCGGCGACGTCCGGAGCCCCTACCGCGCCGGCGTCCACCACTTGGGTGTCGACGTCGAGCCCTGGCACCTGGCCGCGCAGGAGTTCCCGCAGTTCTTTTAACTTGCCTTTGTTGTGCGTGGCCAAGACCAGGCGCGGTCCCGTGACTCGGGACGAATCACTGCCTCGGGACGAATCACTGCCTGGGGACAAGTCAGCGCTCACGGCGCTTCCGCCAGGGTCTCGCGCTGGATGACGGACAACTGGCTGGTACCGAGCAGTGCGAGGTCCAGCAAGGCGTTGAGCTCGTCACGGTCGAACGGGGCACCCTCCGCGGTCCCCTGGACTTCCACGAACTTGCCCGAACCGGTGACCACGACGTTCATGTCGGTTTCTGCGCGGACATCTTCGACGTATGGCAGGTCCAACATGGGCACGCCATCAATAATTCCCACGGAGACTGCAGCGATGGTATCCACCAACGGCTCGGCGTTGCGGGCGATCAACTTGTTCTCGCGGGCGAAGCGGATGGCCTCGGCGAGTGCCACATAGGCTCCCGTGATCGCCGCGGTACGTGTACCGCCGTCGGCCTGGAGGACGTCACAGTCCAGGACTATCGTGTTCTCGCCCAGCGCCTTGGTGTCGATGATGGAGCGCAGCGATCGCCCGATCAAACGGGAAATTTCATGGGTGCGGCCGCCGATCTTGCCCTTGACGGACTCACGGGCGGACCGGGTGTTGGTAGCACGGGGAAGCATGGCGTATTCCGCGGTGACCCAGCCGCGACCCTCACCCTTGAGCCACCGCGGCACGCCCTCTGTCAGGGAAGCCGTGCAGAGCACCCGGGTGTTGCCGAACTCGATGAGCGCCGAACCTTCGGCCTGCTTGGACCAACCCCGGGTGATGCTGATGGGGCGGAGCTGGTCGGGAGTCCGGCCGTCGGCGCGGGTCACGGGTATGCCTGTAGCTTCAGAAGTCATGCCTCAAGCTTAGCCATGCCTAGATCGTGTAATGGACTCCGGCGACCGCCACAGCAACGTCCCCCAAAAAGACAGGCTTGGCCTCTGACATCACCTTGGTGTGGGAGGTCCACACGGGAATGTGCGTCAGGAGCAGGCGCTTGGCACCTGCATTCCTGGCGGCCTCACCCGCGCGCTTGCCCGTCAGGTGCACATCCTTGATCGCGTCATCGCGGCCTTCTTCGAAGGCTGCTTCGCACAGGAAAAGATCCGCGTCCCGTGCCGCGTCTTCCAAGCCGGAACACGAATCGGTGTCACCCGAATAGGCCAGCGTCCGTGTGACCGTTACGCCGTCTTTGCCCGGCTCAGTGGCAGTGACCCGCAAACCATAGGCTTCCTCCACCGGATGGTTCACCGCGAAGGGAGTCACCGTGAAAGGCCCCACCGTTACCGGCTGGCGCTCGGCCCAGTGCGTGAAATCGAATTCCTCGTGCATGCCCGGATCCAAGTCCAGCCCGTAGGCGGTAGCCATCCTGTCCGCCGTCGCTGCAGGACCCCATACGGGGATCCTGTCGCGGCCCCAGCCGCCCG
Organism: Arthrobacter sp. efr-133-TYG-104; assembly: GCF_030208915.1. Classification (NCBI taxonomy): domain Bacteria; kingdom Bacillati; phylum Actinomycetota; class Actinomycetes; order Micrococcales; family Micrococcaceae; genus Arthrobacter; species Arthrobacter sp. efr-133-TYG-104. The sequence goes on along the minus strand of NZ_JARVTA010000007.1, from coordinate 85,276 downwards.
GCTTCCACCGGACTGCCACGTGCAATCCGCACAGGTCCATGCAGTGGTCCGGATGCAGGTGCGTGAGGAAAATCGCGTCGATGTCCTCCAAATCCGTGTACCGCTGGATGGCACCGAGCGCCCCGCTGCCAAGGTCCATCACGATTTTCCACTGACGTTCGCCGTCGTGGGCGGTCACCAGATAGCACGACGCCGGTGAGCCGGGACCGGGAAACGAACCGGTGCAGCCGACGATGGTCAGTTTCACAGGCCACGTCCCAGGCCCGTAGCGGGATCCACGGGCGGGAGGCCGTCCGGCTGGACGAAGTAGGAGCGCCGCGACAGGCCGGAACCTGCACGGGCGGCTTGCAACATTTCCGGTGTGATACGGGCGAGACTGCCGGTGGGGTATTGGGCCGCCACGTGGTCCACGTGCTTCACGGAAAGGACTTCAGGGCCAAGGAAGCGCCGCGCAAGTGTTTCAAAACCTGCTGCATCCCCGGTGGCCACGAACTCGTGGCTGGGCGCGCTGGCGGCCGTCCGTTGGATTCCGTGGTTGGCCAACGCCCGGTACACGTCCTTGGCCGTTTCTTCGGCACTGGAAACCAGTGTCACGTCCTCGCCCATGACGAGGGAAATAACGCCGGTCAACAAGGGATAGTGCGTGCACCCAAGCACCACAGTGTCCACACCCGCGTCCTTGAGCGGTTGGAGATATTCGTTGGCAGCTGCCAGAAGGTCCGGGCCGGTGGTGATGCCGGCTTCAACGAATTCCACGAACGCAGGACACGCTGCAGAGGTAATGGTGAGGTCAGGGGCCGCGGCGAACGTATCCTCATAGGCCCTGGAGCCTACCGTCGCGGACGTGCCGATAACTCCGATCCTGCCCGAACGCGTGGCCGAGACAGCCCTCCGCACGGCCGGTTGGATGACCTCGATGACGGGAATGCCATACCGGGCGGTATACCGCTCGCGCGCGTCACGAAGCACCGCCGCCGATGCGGAATTACAGGCGATAGTCAGTAGCTTCACGCCGGAATCCACAAGTTCGTCCATGACCCCGAGGGCATTGGCCCGCACTTCGGCAATGGGCAGCGGCCCATAGGGACCGTTCGCGGTATCACCCACGTAAAGGATCGATTCGTTGGGAAGCTGGTCGATAATGGAGCGGGCCACCGTAAGGCCGCCGACGCCGGAGTCAAAGATCCCGATCGGACGGGCCCCTATGGGGGCGTCGCCTGATGAACTGCCCGATGCTGAAGTCATAATTATTCGAGAATAAGGCTTCCCTTGGTGTCCGGCCATTACCTGTGTCCACCGCCTCGTGTCGGATGCGTCACACCGGACGGTCCAGGGTCGGCATCTCCTATCAGGACTGCGCCTGCCTGGCGGAGATCATCGACTGCACCAAAGACTCTTGCAGCCAGGTGGTGAAGTTATAGACCAAGGCCAGATAGCTCTCCACATCCTCTGCCTGACTCCAGTCCTGCATGCTGTGGATATGGTCGGCGTCCGCCTCATCGCGGATGTCCAACCGCTCAGCCAGGACCAGCCGCACATCGTTGAGGGCCATGGACCAGCGAGCCGCCTCTTCACCGGTCAGGACAAGGTCGTTCTTGTCCAAGCCCAGCGCGGTGGCTTTGAGTGCGCCGATCTTGCTTTCCCTGACAGAGCGCTCGGTGAGCTGCCGGAACTCGAGGGAACCGGCGTCGTCGTCTTTCATGACGTTGGGCAAGAGCCGCAGGAGGGCGCGATCACTGGGCTTCTTGGCGTCCATGTCCAGGCCGATGAGTGCTGCCAGCGGATCCTCGTTTTCCCGCACGTCCGATTCCAGCATGGAGATGACATCGTCCAGCAAACCGCGCAGCAAGTCGCGCTCCGCCGGTTCCAGGTGCCCGGTGATGCCCTTGAGCCCGTATTTGAATGCTTTAGCCACGCTGGCGGCCGCCCTTTCCCGGTGTCTCGTTGCCGCTGGCAGCCTTTTCAACTGTCGCCCAGAGGCCGAATCCGTGCATGGCTACCGCATGCTGCTCCACTTGTTCCTTACTGCCGTGCGCCACAATCGACCGGCCCTTTTTGTGGACTTCCATCATGAGCTTGTGCGATTTGGCCTCCGAGTAGCCGAAATAGCTCTGGAAGACATAACTCACGTAACTCATGAGGTTGACGGGATCGTTCCAGATCACGAGGTTCCAAGGAATGTCCGGAGCAGTGAGGACATCGGTGGAGGTCTGTTGTGCAGTGTCCGTCCGCTGATCAATGTCCGTGCCGTACGCAACGCTAGGGGTCATCTGTCCATTCTATGGCGGCGCGCACTAGAGTGAATCCGTGAGTAGAGCCTCTTCCTGGGACCACCCCGCAACTTCCTTGTACACCGACCACTACGAACTGACCATGCTCCAAGCCGCCCTGCATTCAGGTGCTGCCCATCGCCGTTCAGTCTTCGAAGCCTTCGCGCGCCGCCTGCCGGACGGCCGCCGTTACGGCGTGGTGGGAGGCACCGGGCGCCTCCTGGAGGGCATCGCCGATTTCCGCTTTGGAGACGCTGAACTGGCCTTCCTTGAGCGCAATAACGTGGTCAACCAGGAAACGTTGGACTACCTGGCCAGCTACGAGTTCAGTGGCGACATTTGGGGTTACGCCGAAGGCGACGCCTACTTCCCCAACTCCCCCATCCTGATCGTCGAGTCCACGTTCGCCGAGGCTTGCATCCTGGAAACATTCATTCTCTCGGTCCTCAATCACGACAGCGCCATTGCCTCGGCGGCGTCGCGGATGACCTCGGCAGCCGGCTCGCGGCCATGCATTGAAATGGGCTCCCGGCGCACTCAGGAAGAATCGGCGACGGCGGCAGCACGCGCCGCTGTCATCGCAGGCTTCGCCAGCACCTCCAACCTCGAGGCCGGACGACGCTACGGCATCAAGACGGTAGGCACGGCAGCGCACTCCTTCACTCTTCTCCACGACACGGAGCGCGAGGCATTCGAGGCCCAAATCGCGGCGTTCGGTCCCGGGACGTCGCTGCTCGTGGATACCTACGACGTCGAGACGGCGGTCCGTACCGCCGTCGAACTTGCCGGCGACAAGCTGGGGGCAGTCCGGCTGGACTCCGGTGACCTCATTGCCCAAGCGCAGTGGGTGCGGCAATTGCTTGATGACTTGGGGAACGTCAACACACGGATTGTGGTGACCTCGGACCTGGATGAGTTCGCGATTGCAGCCCTCCAAGCGGCTCCGGTCGACTCCTATGGCGTGGGGACCTCGCTGGTCACGGGGTCCGGCGCTCCCACCGCCAGCATGGTCTACAAACTGGTCAGCAGGACCGACGACTCCGGCGAGTTCATCCCGGTAGCGAAGGCCGCCAAAAACAAGGTCAGCATGGGCGGGCGCAAGTACGCCCTCCGCAAGCTCAACGAACGCGGCCGCGCCACCCACGAGCTCATTGGCATCGGGCACCGTCCCGAGGACGACGGCAACGACCGCTCATTGCTGCACCAGTTCGTCAAAAACGGTCAGGTCCTGCCCGGATGGACAGGCCCCGAGGGCGTCATCCGTGCCAAGCAACGCCACACCGCGACCATGGCCGAGTTGCCGCCGGTCGTGAACCGGTTGCAGCGAGGCGAGCCAGCCATCCCCACTTTGTACGAGGAGAACTGATGTCCCGCGCCCTGATCATCGTTGACGTCCAAAACGATTTCTGTGAAGGCGGCGCCTTGGCCGTGGATGGTGGAGCTGCCGTAGCCTCTGCCATCACGGAGTACCTCGACGCCCACCAGCAAAACTTCGATCACATCGTGGCAACCCAGGACTGGCACATAGAGCCCGGCAACCACTTCTCGGACGAACCGGACATGGTGGACACCTGGCCACCGCACTGCCGTGCACGGACCAAAGGCGCGGAACTGCACCAGGACTTGGACCCGGAGTACATCCAAGCCTATTTCCGCAAGGGACAGTACACCGCGGCCTATTCCGGATTCGAGGGTATCCTGGCCCCCGAGGACGACGTCCCCACCGGCGACCTCAAGGCCGGTGCCCTGGAACCAGAGGCAATCGATGAGGACGCCATCGGATTGGATGACTGGCTGCAAAGCCACGACGTCGAAGAAGTCGTGGTGGTGGGTTTGGCAACGGATTACTGCGTCAAGGCAACGGCGATCGATGCCGTGCAGGCCGGGTACACCACCACCGTCGTCGCAGGCCTCACCGCCGGCATCGCCCAGGACCTCAGCGACGCGTATGAGGAAATGGAAGACGCCGGCGTCGAGGTGGAACGGGACTGATCCCGCCTTCATTGACGCGGGATCGGTTACTTCCTGCCAATGAACCAGTCCTGGAGCTTGCGCAGGCGTGCCTGCAATTGCTCCTCGTTGGCTTGGGCAACCGCGGGGCCGCCACAGACTTCGCGCAGCTTCGTGTGAACCACTCCGTGGGGTGTCCCGGTGCGGGCCGACCAAGCGGCGACGTTCTTGGCCAGTTCGCTCCTCAGGTCCATCAACATCCGGTGGTCAGGGATAGCTGGAGCGGCAGCAGCAGCCAACGGTGATTGGCGCTTCTTCCGGGACTGCTGTTCGTGTTGGCGCTGACGCAGAAGCGTGCCTACCTGCTCGGCGTCCAGCAGGCCCGGTATCCCCAGGAAATCCAGCTCTTCGTCCGAACCGATATCCGCGCCCGTGCCGAACTCGCCGCCGTCGAACAGCACCCGGTCAAAGGACGCCTGCGAATCCAGCGCCTCAAACTTGCCCTTGGTGAGCTCGTCGGAGGCTTTGTCTTCCCGGTTCGCTTCAGCCATGAGGTTCTCCTCGGGGCTGAACAGCCCGTCGTCGTCCGTCTCCGGCCGGTCCAGGGCGTGGTCACGCTCCGCTTCCATGGTGTTCGCCAAGATCATCAAGGGCGGAACGGAAGGAAGGAATACCGACGCCGTCTCGCCCCTCTTCCGGGCACGCACGAAACGACCCACGGCTTGGGCAAAGAACAGCGGGGTCGACGTCGATGTTGCGTAAACGCCCACCGAAAGTCGGGGAACGTCCACCCCTTCGGAGACCATGCGGACGGCCACCATCCAGCGCTTGTCCCCTGCAGAAAATTCCTCGATCTTGTTGGATGCTTTGGAGTCGTCCGAGAGGATCACCGTGGGCGATTGCCCGGTGATTTTCTTCAGTTGTCCTGCATAGGCGCGGGCGTCGTCGTGGTCCGTGGCGATGACCAGGCCACCGGCGTCAGGAACTGTCCGCCGCACCTCGCTGAGGCGTTTATCCGCTGCTGCCAGAACGGCAGGAATCCACTCCCCGGTGGGGTTCAGTGCGGTACGCCAGGCTTGGGAAGTGATGTCCTTGGTCACCGCGGCCTCGCCGAGTGAAGCGGCCATCTCATCCCCTGCGCTGGTCCGCCAACGCATCTGCCCGGAATAGGCCATGAAAAGCACCGGACGCACCACGTGATCGCGCAGCGCATTGCCATAGCCGTAGGTGTAGTCCGCCTTGGACCTCCGGATGCCGTCCCTGTCCTCGGCGTATTCGACGAACGGAATGGGCGAAGTGTCAGAGCGGAACGGCGTACCCGTCAAGGAAAGCCGGCGGGAGGCGGGGTCGAAGGCCTCCCGGAGGCCGTCGCCCCAGGACAAAGCTTCGCCACCGTGGTGGATTTCGTCCAAGATCACCAACGTGCGGGCTGCCTCGGTTTTGGCACGATGCAGCATGGGCTTGCTGGCAACCTGGGCATAGGTAACGGCAACACCCACGAATCCCCGTCCGTGCTGGCCGTCGGAGTTCTTGAAGTTGGGGTCGATTGCGACCCCTACCTTCGCGGCCGCGTCTGCCCACTGCCGTTTCAGGTGGTCCGTTGGCGCAACGATGGTCACCCGGTTCACGACGCCGGCATCGAGCAGCGTGGTGGCAATGCGCAAGGCAAATGTGGTCTTACCTGCGCCCGGCGTCGCTACGGCAAGGAAGTCCTTTGGATGCCGGGCCATGTAGAGATCCAGCGCCTCCTGCTGCCACGCACGGAGCTTCTGCGCAGTCCCCCAGGCAGCCCGTTCAGGGTACGCCGGAGGGAGCGATGGACCACCAAAAAGAGTTTCTGTCCCACTCACTACTTGGAGTTGCCTGGGCCGCTGTCTCCACCGTCTTTACCCGGGCGGAGACCATCGTAGATCTCCTTGCACTCCGGGCACACCGGGAACTTCTTGGGATCGCGACCCGGGGTCCAGACCTTGCCGCACAGAGCGATCACGGGGTCGCCCGTCATGGCCGACTCCATGATCTTTTCCTTGCGGACATAGTGGGAGAACCGCTCACGGTCGCCGGGCTCCACTTCCGGGCGCGTTTCCTCGCGCTCAATGGTGGCAGTGGACGTTCCGGCTCCGGAAAGCTCGCGCATGGGGTCGTTTTCGAATGGATCCGGAGGAAGCGTAGTCATGCCCACCATCTTACCGTCTAGAGTCCCTGCCACTCTGGCTTGTTGTCGTACGTGTGCCGGTAGTAGTCGGCCAGTTTCAAGGAGGAAGCGGCGGCCTCATCCACCAGGATCGTGGCGTGCGGATGCAACTGCAGCACTGATGCGGCACAGATGGCCGCGACGGGACCCTCGACGAAGTCGCGGACCGCCTGGGCCTTCTGGGCGCCGGTCGCAACCAGCAGGACGTGACGGGCGTCCATGATGGTCCCCAGGCCTTGGGTCACCACGTGGTGCGGAACGTCGTCGATACTGTCGAAGAAACGGGCATTGTCCTTGCGTGTTTGCTCGATCAGCGTCTTGATCCGGGTCCTTGATGCCAACGACGACCCCGGCTCGTTGAAGCCGATGTGCCCATCGGTCCCGACTCCGAGGATCTGCAGGTCCACTCCGCCCGCTGCCTTGATGGCATCCTCGTATTCCTGGCATGCCGCTTCAAGGTCCGGTGCGGCGCCGTTGGGACCGTGAACATTCTCCGGAGCAATGTTCACGCGGTCAGTGAACTCGCGGCGGATGACCTCGCGGTAAGACTCCGGGTGCCCGGGTTCCAGTCCTACGTATTCGTCCAACGAGAAGCCTTGCGCTTGGCTAAAGTCCAAGCCCTCCGCTTCATGGCGGCGCGCCAACTCGTCATAGATCGGCAAGGGAGATGAGCCGGTAGCCAAACCCAGCACGGCATGAGGCTTCCGGCGCACCAGTGCCTCGATGGCATCAGCTGCCAGGACACCTATCTGGTGGGCGCCGGGGAGAATGACAACTTCCATCGTCCTGACCTTTCCTTGGTTAAGGCTGCGAGCTGACAGGATATCCCATGTCCGACATTAAGGGATCTAGAAACCGTGGCGCGGAACAGCCCTCTGGTATTGCGGAACCCAGGGAATGTCGTAGCCAAGCTCGTAAGCTGCCCTCAGCCACCAATGCGGATCCCGCAACGCGGCGCGGGCCATAAAGACCGCGTCGGCCCTGCCGTTGGCCACAATGTCCTCGGTCTGCGCAGGGCTCGTAAGGAGTCCCACCGCCCCGGTCCTGACACCGGCGTCGCGCTTAACCTGCTCGGCGAACCCTGCCTGGTAACCGGGCACCGCACGGATCTTTTGATGGGCAACGGCGCCACCACTGGAAACATCAACCAGGTCCACGCCCCGCTCCGCTGCGGCCCGGGCCAAACGAACCGACGCCTCAACATCCACGCCCCCTTCGGCCCAGTCGGTCGCAGAGATCCTCAACAGCAGCGGCATCGAATCAGGGATGACATCCCGGACGGCGTCAACCACCGTGAGCATCAACCGGTTCCGGCCTTCTTCGCTTCCGCCCCACTTGTCTGTTCGGGTGTTGATCAGCGGGCTTTGGAACTGATGGAGAAGGTAGCCATGGGCACCATGGATCTCCACGGTGTCAAAACCTGCGGCAACCGCACGGCCTGCGGCGGTTGCGAAGTCGGCCACAACACCTTCGATTTCCTGCTCGGACATGGCCACAGGCGGCGCATACCCCTCGAAGGGCTGGTTTGAGGGACCGGAAGTCACCCAACCGCCGTCGTCAGCCCGCACGGAACCGGAGCGATCGGCGAAAGGCCAATACGTTGATCCCTTGCGTCCGGCGTGCGCCAGTTGGACCCCGATCTTGCAATCCACTGCGCCGTGCTGGTGCACGAAGTGGACTATCCGCTCCCACGCCGCCGCCTGCTCGTCGGTGTACAGCCCTGCATCCCGGGGGCTGATACGACCGGCCGCATTCACGGCGGCCGCCTCCGTCAGCATGAGTGCGGCACCACCGGCAGCGAAAGAGCCAAGATGCATCAGATGCCAATCATTGGGCACCCCCTCCCCGGTTTCGGGAGTACAGCTGTACTGGCACATCGGCGAGACCCAGCCCCGATGGGGGATGGTCAGCGACCGCAGTTCGATGGGCGTGAACAGTGCGGACGGCACTAGAACAGCACCCTTGCCAGGCCGTGGCGGGCTTTGGCGACCCTCTCGTCAGAGCTGCCCACTACTTCGAAGAGCTCAAGGAGGCGTATCCGGGCCGTATCACGCTCCGGTCCAAAGTTCCTGCCGATAAAGGAGATGATCCGGTTGAAGGCGTCCTCGATGTGGCCACCGGACACGTCAAGGTCCGCAACCCCCAACTGTGCCTCCAGATTGTCCGGCTCTGTGGCCGCCAGCTCCCGGAGGCTTTCCGCTGCTCGCGCGCTGAGCGACTCCAACCGGGCCATCAGCTCAACCTGGGCAAGGCCCGCTTTTGCGTCGGCGTCTGCGGGTTGGTCAAGAAGCGCCTGCTTGTAGGCGGCCGCAGCAGCGGCGTAGTCGCCGGCCTCAATAGCGTCAATGGCTGCCTGATGCAGTGGTGGCAGAGGTGCGGGACCCGCGTCCTGGGCCGGTCCCCCGTCGCCGATGGTTCCGGTCACGCCATTGGCGGCCGCGACCTTCAGCAGTTCCTCCACCAGGCTGCCGATTTGTGCGTCGTCCGCAGGGCCTTGGAACAGGGGCACGGGCTGGCCCTTGATGACGGCGACGGCCGTGGGGACTGCGTCCACTTGGAAAGCCTGCGCCAACTGCGGGAAAGCATCAACGTCGGCGGCTGCAAGGACCAAGCGGCCGCCGTAAGTGAGGACGACACGCTCAACGGCGTCAAGGACCGCCGGGGACTCGGGCGCGTACCTGGACCACAACAGGAACAGGACGGGGATCTGGGCTGACAACTGCACAAGATCCTGGAAGTTCGATTCATTGGCGTCCACCCGAAGTGGCGCGGTGCCGGCGTCGTCAGTGGCCGGCGGTGCGGCTGCGGTTCCGCCCGGGGGCGCCGCCGGTGGCGACGCAGGCGGGGAGGCGGGGCGCCGCAACGTCGAGAGGTCGACGGCGCCGCGAAGGTTGAGCTGGCTGGCAGCGGCTGGAGGGGGTCGGTATCCGGGCGAACTCATACCGTCCACTCTAGCCGCTGCCCTGCCTGGGGCATTTCCTACTTGAAGTTGGCGCCCACGAGGCCACGCGTAGCCGCGACGAGCTTCATTGGATCAGAAGAACCTGCCGGGGGAATGTAGACCGCAACTGACTCCGCGAACTTCAAGACCATTCCCGTGGTGGTTTCCTTGCCACCGGCAAACACTGCCGAATCGTCCTGGAGTATGAGCTTGTCGCCTGCGGACTTCGGTGTTCCTTCAAAGGAGAAGTCGAGGCGGCCCACCACAAGTGCACCACCATCAGCGGTACGGAGCACCACGGTCTGGTTGGTGACCGGGGTGTGCGTGAAGGTGAAGTTGGCGCTGGTACCGCTTTTGACCGTGTCCGCCTGGTAGGCCAGGGCGCCGGCGATATATGGCGATGCCTGACCGTCGGCGAGCTTGCTGCGGTTCGGCGAAACAGGATTCGTCAGCATCTCCGACAAAATGCCCAATGCTTCGTTGCCGCTGTATTCCAAGCCGGTCTTGTCGCTGGCTTGTATGGCCGCCGTCCCTTCGCGGGGAGCCGGGAAGGACGGGAAGTTCGTGCCGGGCTGGAGCGGTGCGCTACCCCACAGTTTGTAGTTCTCGCGCGGTGAAAGCTGCACCAAGGTCAGCACCTGGGGAACCACGTTGCCGTCGCCTTGGGTCAGGGCGTAGACCGTGCGGGGCCAATCGCGCTTGGTGCTGATGACGCTGCTTTGAAGCTTGGTGGCGCGGATCGGCATCCGGGGTTCATATGCAGAGACGGTGGAGCGGATCTTGTAGTTCTGCGTCCGGACCAAGAGCTCCATCTTGTCAACCCTGGGCGCCAGCTTCGCGGCGTCCTTGGCGGCATCTGCGGCGTCAACGGTGCTCGCTACCTGCTCGAGGATGCGCTGCAGTTGTGATTCGAGAATGACCGGCGTGCCCTTCCCCGCCGGAGAGGAAGCATCGGCCGACGGGCTCACGGTGCTGCTGGAGCTTGGGCTCGCCGTGCTGCTGGAGCTTGGGCTCGCCGTGCTGTTGGAACTCGGGCTCGCGGTGCTGTTGGAACTCGGGCTCGCGGTGCTGGTGGAACTCGGTTCCGGGGCTGGGGACGTATCAGCTTGCGCTGCAATAGCGGTGCCACCGACCATGACAGCTGCAAGCGCGGCAGCGACTGCCGTCACCCTCAACGCAGGCCCGTCAGTTTCGGAGCCACGACGACGGCTGGCATCCGTGGCCGGAAGGGCGCCCGACTGGGCAGGAAGCGTGCTGGTTTTCGCTCCCCCGTCCGGACCTTCGCCGTCGTTGTTGTTCTTCCGGTTGGACAGCGTCTTGGTGATGAATGGCAGTGCGATTCCTGCCAGCATGATGATGATGCCCAAGACGATGAAGGGGACAGCCCAGGGCGTGGTGGCGTGGTTGGGAACCGTCATGGAAATTGCCGAAGGCGCCGGCTTGGTACCGTCGCTGGCCACCAGGAGTGACCAGTCTCCGTCAGCAGGCGGGTTCCACGTGTAGTCGAGCTCGCCACTGCCGTTCTCGGTGCTCACCCACAGATCCGATCCGGCAGGCGATGGAGCCTTGGCTTCTCCGTCGGAGGAGGTCACTTGGAGCGACTTCTGGTCCTCGGAAACACCAGTCAGGGTATTGTGGGCGGTTTTGCCAACCCAAGCTTGGACGTCGTCGGGACGACCCGTAGCGACAACGAAGTTGCCGTCACCTTGGATCTTGATCTTCACCGGCCCATCGTGCTGGGAAATCAGTTTTTGATCGATCACAGTCAGCGGGGCGGCCTTGGTGTCGCCGGGAACCGAAGCTGTCACGGTCTCTGGAGGGGCCCAAAAAGTCAGCTGGCCGATGCCGGCCAACATCGTCAGCAGGCCCAGCAGCACCAGCAAGGCTGCAGTCTTCAAACGCACAGGATCACCTATCATCAGCGGTCGTTGAACTTTAAGGGTAACCGTTTTGTTATCACGGAGTCAGATCGGGGGTCCTTGTCAAGGCCCTCCAAACCGCGCCGTGGCGCAGCCGCTGCGTGATTCGCGGCTGCTGATAGTGTGGCGATGATCATGATATCCGCAGGACATCCGGGCACTTAAGCGTCAATTACTTGCTCATTGCTGCTGTGTTCCGTCCCAAATCCAAACCCGTTCCCTCGAAGAAAAGGCTGTACACCGCGTGAAAGACCATCTGGAGCCCCGTCCCGCCGATGAGACCGGGTCAAGCGCTGCGGATGCCCCAGTCGACGGTATCTCCGCCAACCCGCCGGTACGGACGGGGCGACTGGCCGCGATCAGCCGCCGGTTACGCCAGCCCATCCCGGGAGCGCGGACCCGCATGCGCTTCGAGATGCCCCCGGAGGAGACCGGTGAGGGCTACGGCACGGACACCGAAACCGAGGATGATCACGGCTTCGGCTCCCCCGGCCCGCGGATCTCATCGCAGCACCCGCTCTACGTAGGATTCCTGGGCACGGCCGGCGTCGGTGCTGCCCTTGCCGTCTTTTACATCGCCAGCAACACCACGCAGCTCATCCTGTGGATTGTCGCGGCGCTTTTCATCGCTTTGGGGCTGGATCCCGTGGTCCGGTGGCTCGAGGAACACAAAGTCCCGCGGCCGGCCGGCATCCTTATTTCCGTCTCCGTCCTGGTGCTGGCCGTGGCCGGGTTCTTCGCTACGTTGATCCCAACCATCGTCGAACAGGTCTCGGAGATCGTCCGCCAAGGGCCGGAGTGGATTCGCAGCTTCCTCAACTCTGACTTCTTCCGTAGCGTCGATAGCCAGTTCGGGATCAGGGACCGGATCACCACCGAACTGGACAAGTTCGTCAAGGATCCGCAAGCCATGGGCGGCATCTTCGGCGGCGTCGTCGGCTTCGGCTCAACTGTGGCCAACGGCCTGTTCGGCTCGCTGATCGTCTTGGTCCTCAGCCTCTACTTCCTTGCAGCACTGCCCTCCATGAAGAAATGGGGCTACCGCCTGGCACCTCGATCGCGCCGCCCGAGGGTAGAGGCGCTTTCCGAGGCCATCACCGATTCCGTGGGTAACTACGTCATCGGCCAAGTCTGTGTTGCGCTCTTGAACGCCGCATTTGCCTTCATTGTCATGACCATCCTAGGCATCCCCTTCAGTGTTCTGTTGGCCTTCGTGGTGGCCCTGCTGGCGTTCATACCCTTGGTGGGTGGGCTCATCGCAGCAGTGGTGGTCATCTTGGTGGCCCTCACGGTCGGCTGGCAGACCGCAGTGGTTTACGCAATTGCCTACTTTGCCTACCTGCAGTTCGAGGCTTACTTCATCTCCCCACGCATCATGCAGAGGGCAGTCGCAGTGCCCGGAGCCGTAGCAGTGATTTCCGTGATCGCCGGCGGCAGCTTGCTCGGCGTCCTCGGGGCGTTGATCGCGATCCCAACGGCCGCGGCCACCATGCTGCTGATCAAGGAAGTCTTCATTGTGCGGCAGGACCGCCACTAGCCCGTCGCGACCGGGCTATGCCGTCGCAACCGAGCTATGCCGTCGCGACCGGGCTAACCAGTCGCGACCGGCACTAACCCGTCGCGACCGGGCTAACCAGTCGCGACCGGCCCCGCCCACTCCCGGGGCAGTCCGTCCACTCCCGCCCCTGCCGCCGTCACGTCGTCGACAATCTCGTCCAACACGCGCGCCGCATACTTCTCGCCGACCCAAAGGTGCTTGGCGCCGTCGACGCCCACCACCCTCGCCTGGGGAACCACGCTGAAGCGGCGGTGTGCCTCGGCTGGCTGCAAGTAGTCGTCGTGCTCCGGTACCAGGACGGTCAGGGGTTTGCCCGAGGCTGCCCACTCTTTCAGGTGGACGTCGGTGGCCCGATGCAACGGTGGAGACAACAGCACAGCACCTTCGATCTGTGATGCGACTGGCTCCGAAGCGCCATACATCAGGGCAAGTTCGGTGCCGAAGGACCAGCCAACCAGCCAGCGGTTTGGCAGGCCCCGTTCCACTGCGAAACGCACGGCGGCTTCGACGTCGTAACGCTCGCCGATACCCTCCTCAAACTCGCCGTCACTGACTCCTCGAGGCGATGCCGTGCCGCGGGTGTTGAACCTGAGAACAGCAATCCCGGCCAGTGCGGGAAGCCTGTACGAGGCTTTCCGGTAGACGTGAGAGTCCATGAACCCCCCGTGCGTCGGCAACGGGTGAAGCGTGATGAGGGTGGCGCTGATCTCCCCTGATTCGGGCAGCGCAAGCTCCCCCACCAAGACCTTCCCGTCCTGTGTGGTGAACTCCACATTTTCCCGCCGGGCGGGCAATACCGTGGACGCGCGGATGCCGGACGGAGCATCCTGGGAAGCGAAAACGAACGATGCGGGGTCGAAAGTCATGCTTCCAAGCCTACGGGCATCAGCGGTAGCGGTACGTCCGGGAAGCCCAGCAGTTCGTGTGCCAATGCCTACGTTCGGCCAAGCCGGCGGCTTGTCCGAACAGATGGCTATCGGACCACACCACCAAATGCGCAACGCCGGGCAGGATGGCCGTGGAGCAAACCGGGCAGATGTACTGCTTCTCCGCTTTCTTGGCCGTCATGGTCCGGACTACCCATTCGCCGTCCGGGGCACTTTCCCGCCGGACAATGCCGCCCCGTGCACGCTCAAGATCCAGTTCGACGGGAGGTTCCATCCACTTGCCCGCCGGCTTGGCGCCTCGCCCAGTGGACGTGTTGCGGCGGGGTCGGTTGGAGCGGGGCATGGTTCCATTCTGCCCCAGCATGTGCCATCCACACGGTAATGTTGGCCGCGTGCGACTCGTCATAGCCCGTTGTTCTGTTGATTACGTCGGCCGTTTGAAGGCCCACCTCCCCCTGGCCACGCGGCTCCTTGTGGTCAAGGCCGACGGTTCGGTCCTGGTGCATTCGGACGGCGGGTCCTACAAGCCGCTGAACTGGATGAGTCCGCCCGCCAAGCTCCGTGTGGGCACGCCCGAGGACACTGACCTCGAATCCGGGGTGATTGAGCAGTGGACAGTCCAGTCAGCCAAAGCCGACGACCGCCTCATCATCAACATCTATGAGCACCTGCACGACTCCTCCCACGAACTCGGGACCGATCCGGGACTCATCAAGGACGGCGTCGAAGCAGACCTGCAACGCCTCCTCGCCGAGCAGATAGAAACGCTGGGCACGGGCTTCTCGCTGATCCGGCGTGAGTACTTCACTGCCATCGGCCCCGTGGATATTCTCGCCAGGGACGCCACAGGGGCGACCGTGGCCATCGAGTTGAAGCGCAGGGGCGACATCGACGGCGTCGAACAGCTGACCCGCTACTTGGAACTGCTCAACCGCGACCCCCTACTCGCCCCGGTGCGCGGAATCTTCGCTGCCCAACAGATCAAGCCACAGGCCAAGGTGCTGGCCAACAACCGGGGCATCGACTGCGTCACGCTGGATTATGACGCCATGCGTGGTGTGGATGACAGTGGGTCAAGGCTGTTCTAAGCCCTTTCCCAGGGCCGCGGCTGCAGGCTACTAGACTCAGACCATGACTGCCGCAGATCATTTTGCCTCTCCGTCCGCGCCAAGCCATCAGATCGTCAAGGGGACGCTGGTCAGTGACGGTGAGGTGCTGGAGGACGGCTTGATCGCCATCGACGGCGACCGCATCGCGTATGCGGGCCCAGCCGCCGGCTTCGACCCTGAGGCTTTCGACGGATTCCAGAGCGCGATCCGCCTGGGCGTGCCGAGCGGAAGTTACCTTCTGCCGGGCCTCATAGACCTTCATTGTCACGGCGGTAACGGCGGCGACTTTCCCAGCGGAGAAGAGAGTTCCGCTCGCCAGGCCGTGGATTTCCTGCACCGGTCCGGAACAACCACCTTCCTGGCCAGCATGGTCACGGCCCCGCGCGAGGACCTCCTCCGCGGCATAGAGCTCTACGTCCGGCTGGCCGATGAGGGCTTGGTGGGAGGAATCCACCTCGAGGGGCCGTTCCTTTCCCATGCCAGGTGCGGGGCGCAAAACCCCGATTACCTGCTCGAGCCGGATCTCGACTTCATGGCGGAGCTCGCTGGCGCTGCGGGCGGGAAACTGACCACCATGACCTACGCGCCGGAACTGCCCGGCGCCGCAGCGCTCGTGGACCTGATGACCTCGCACGGCGTGACGCCCTCCTTGGGCCACACGGACTGCGACGACGCCACCGCGGCGGCGTCCCTGGCCGCCGCCCGCGAAGGAATGGAGTCCGCAGGGTTCGACGGCGTCAGCTCGCTGCCGACCGTCACGCACCTCTTCAATGGGATGCCTCCGATGCATCACCGCGCGCCGGGCCCTGTAGCTGCATGCCTTCGGGCCGCGCAAGAAGGAAAAGCGGTGGTGGAACTGATCGCGGACGGCGTCCACCTTGATCCGAGCACCGTTGCCACGGTATTCCAGTTGGTCGGAGCAGCCAATATCGTCCTGGTGACCGATTCCATGGCAGCAGCGGGACTGTCGGACGGAAAGTACATGCTGGGGCCCTCCTCCGTCACGGTCACCGACGGCATCGCCACGCTGGATGCCACCGGCTCCATAGCCGGGGGAACCGCCACCCTCCTCGACGTGGTCCGCAAGACTGTTGCTGCCGGCGTCGAACTAACAGATGCCCTCTGCTCAGCCACTGCCGTCCCCGCGGCTGTCCTCGGTCTCTCCGATGAGATAGGTGGCCTCCGCCGGGGCCTCCGCGCGGACATAATAGTGACCGACGCAGACCTTGAACTCACCGGCGTCATGCGAAATGGCCAATGGCTCTCTTAGCAATCCACGCGTTCTCATAGCAATGCAGATTCGGATTGCCAAGCGCACCGTTACCTTCTTTTTACCCTAAATTTTCCTGAATTACCCTAAAGACCGTTGACCTCCGGCAGAGCACATGAAAGTGTTATAGCAGTCTTTGTGTAGGTGGTTTTTCATGCTCGCAAGACGTGTTGCGAGCGTGAAGCTTCTGCGAATCCCGGCGGGCCCCGGCCTTTATGGAATCCAGGTCTTCTCGCGGAGCAACAAGGCCGGTACGAGGTGTACCGGACTAATGTTCCATAATGAGGAGAAATACATGGCACTGGGAACCGTCAAGTGGTTCAATGCTGAAAAGGGCTTCGGCTTCATTACCCCTGATGACGCAGACGGCGACGTCTTCGTCCACTACTCCGAGATCCAGACCGGCGGCTTCAAGACCCTCGACGAGAACCAGCGGGTTCAGTTCGAGATCGGTCAGGGCGCCAAGGGTCCCCAGGCCACAGGTGTCACCGTCGTCTAGTTCCATGCGGTGATTTCTGCACCCGCAGACTTTGGTAACACATTGGCCCCGGTAAACTCCGGGGCCAATGCGTTTAATCCCGCCACATGAATCCAGCAGCAACCGCCATACGGGTCGAATTCGAATTAAGCAACGCGAACAAACGTTGAGATTTCAACCAACCAAGGTCCTGAGCAACCGGGCTGAATGCCTGACCGACAATCCAGGAAGATAAGCCCGGCTCAGGGCCCGCCCCACGGCAGGCAGGTCCAAAGGGTCCTGATAATACATGTACAAGGTCCGATACTCCGGTTGGAACCGTGATTTAAACGAGGCAAGGGACCTGAACCCATAAACGGGTTCCAACGCTTGTCCCACGACCTCCAATATTCCAGGCAACCCCTCTGCCTGTTCAATGTCGTTCTTCTCCGGCGTCAGGGGCGAGCCTGACAAGGAGATTACTTCCACCGTTTCCCGCAGATGAAGCACTGCCGAAGCGATCATGAACTCCATGACTCCTGGAAAGGCGCCACTGCGACGCCGCATGAAGTCCAAGGTCCAACTGACCACCCTGCCGTTTTCGAACACGGGCAGCCAACTTGTCACCCCATAAACACGGCCAGAGGCGTCCACCGCGACGCAACACAAAACATCAGGGTCTTCGAGCTCGTCCAGCCCGCCCAGCGTAAAGCCCATTTCAGGGATGCGCTTCTTTGCGGCCCACTCTTCCGAAACCTCGCTTACCTGTGCCCTGATGCCGTGCGGGAAGTCTGCGTACGCGCCCCATACAGCTTCGATGCCCATTTTGGCTGCGCGGTTCAGGGCAGTCCGCACGTTCTGCCACTCTTTGCCTCGAAAGACGAGTTCCCGAACACGCAACCGAGTTTCCTGGGCCACAGCCACCCGGCGGAATCCCCTGGCCTCCAACGCGGGCCATAGCTCCTCGGTACATGAGTACAGGCACGGTATCAGCGCCCGACGCGTGCAATCCTCCATGAATCCGTCCACGGTAACCTGCCGCTGTTCACGCGATCCAAACGGTCCAGCCAAGGTAAGAGCCACATGGCCGTGCTGCTGATACGCCACTCCCCCGGTACCTTCCGGGGTGAACCAATATTTATTCGGAGCCCAAAGCGCCATCCAGGAGAGCGAATCGCCGCCAACCTTGACCAAGGCGCGCGCACGCTCCCTGCCGTGGTGATCCATAGCTCCCGCGGGATGGCGCCGAACCAGGAGCACCCAGACCCCTATCAAGGCCACCAGCCAGAAAACTGTCCCCGAATAGGAGAAAAGGAAGACTTCAAAGGCATCACGGTCCGCGAATACCTTTCGATACGCTGCGGGCAACGGGACCGGCAGGTACTGCCTGGCGAGTTCAGCCGCCAAACCCAACAGACCGCCGTCGCGCGCCATTCCCCCGGAGGCAAGCCAAACATCGGCATAAGCCAAGATGAGGATGCCGCCTGTCATGCCAACCAGCCAGAAGACCCGGCGTCGTAAGCGGGAGGAAGACTCCACCCTGAAATGGCCACGATAGGCAAACAGCAAGGAGGCGAGTACCAACGGAACAAGAACCAACGGCATCAGGTGCACGATGGCGGTGTCCATCGCGCCCACGCGAGGACGTCCTTGGGACAGGGCTATGCCTGCAAACAGACCGAGGTACGTCGCAGATAGTGCCACCACCAGCAGCTGCACGCCGATCGCGATGCCCAGCGCCATCCGCCGGCCGCGACGCATGCCGTCAGCACAGATAAGAAGCAGTACTACCGGTACCACCGCCAGGGCGAGGCCGAAAGGACCGGGGTGGCCTTGCCGTGCTATTTCGAGGCAGGCTACATCGATCGTGCCGCCGCAATTGCCCTCCACTTGGCTCAAGGTGGGCAGCGGGTTGAGAATCACATCCCGCAGGAGGGCCAACGGCCCCGAAGGACTGCTCGCCGCCGCAGCCACCAAGGGTCCGACGGCGAAAATCGCCGTGACGAGGGAGAGCAGATTCCGGACCTCCCGGCCAGTGGAACGCCGCAACTGAAGACTCCCCCGGCTGCTCTGGGTCCATAGCCCGGCAATTAGGCCTATAAGGGCGCCAATAAGGCCCATGACCGTCTCCGCATGGCCAACATAGAGGACCAAGAGAATGGACAGGGCCAGGACCGCGGTACGCAAGCGGCGTTGCCACAGGGTCGAGAAGAGGCCACTGGCAGCAAGAGTGGTCGCGAGGATAGCCCCATAAGGCCCGATAAGCGCTGTGTCGGCCATTCGCGACAGCCAGCCATCATCGGCGTAAACCGCCACCTGGGTGATCATCAGGAAAGCAGATACGCAGGCGAATTGGCTACCTAAGAAGATGGCCGCGGTCTTCAACGCACCGAAACGACGTTCAGCGAGACTTAGCAGGAACAGGATCATCAAGATCGACGTGACATAGGCCAAGGGATTCGTCGTGAAAAACAACGACGTCCAAATGGCCCACCACTGCCCGGCCTTCAGGCCCTCCAGCGTTGCGCCGGCGAACGGCAACCACGATTCAGGGGGGCCCGCAAAGAAGGTGCCCGCTACCAGGGATACTGATACGAACACCACCAACACGAGCAAGGTGAAAGGCGATTTCCGCAGATGGCGGCCCATCCGGAACCATGCCGGCCGGATGAGGCTCCTGAAAGCCAGGCTCACCGTCCCGACCCCACGTCAGATGGAGCGTGAGACGACGAAATCCACCTCGGGACAGCATGCGGAAGGTGGATGCTAAGGGGTGCGATTCTCTTCTCCAAGCACATGGTATTTCCAATCCCTGGCCGGAGCCCCGCTCGAAAACAATGCTATCGCCAGGTTCCAACCCCGATGACGGGTCCGGCTTCCAACCACGAAGACAGTCCGGCGTAAGCATCAAAATTCATGGCCAACATGAACTTGTTGCCTTCGTACTGAAGCTCCACGATCACGACGTCGGGCTGGACTTTGACGAGTTCGTCTTCCGTTGGTTTACGGCGGCCAAGGAGTTCAAGTGAACTGCGTTTGAACCTGTGCTTCGGAATCACGCTCAGCGACATCAGGCGAAACCACTCAAGTTCACTGTCCTGATAACGACAAACCCCCATCTGCCAACTGTTACCAGCTGTGCAAATGGAGGCATCGACCGTGCCCAGGGCACGCCGCAAATTGAAGCGGCGCACCCCGAAAAGGCACAGTGTAAAAATCAGCAACGTAAACGCCGTCGCCAAGGCGATGAACGGAATGAGGGAATCGTCCATCAAGGTCTTGCTATCGGATCCCCGCTGTAGCCGCTTCGCCCAGTTGGGCGTTGTCAGCGACAATGACCACACGGTTGTTGTCAACGGAGAAGAATCCACCGTCCACGACTACCGCAATTTGGTCACCGGAAACCGGCTGGATTGCCAGCTCGCCAGCGGCCATGATGGCCAAGAGCGGCGAGTGGCCCGGCAGGATTCCGATTTCACCATCGCTGGTGCGGGCCTTTACCATCTTGGCCGCGCCAGACCACACGAAGTGGTCTGCTGCAACAATCTCAACCTCGAGCTCGGCCATACTACTTGGTCTGTTCCTGGATCTTGGCCCAGTTACGCTCAACGTCATCCAGGCCACCGACGTTGAAGAACGCCTGCTCTGCGATGTGGTCGAGTTCGCCGTCGCAGATTGCCGTGAAGCCTTCGACGGTGTCCTTGATGGATACCGTGGAGCCCTCGACGCCGGTGAACTGCTTGGCGGTGTAGGTGTTCTGGGACAGGAACTGCTGGATGCGACGAGCGCGGGATACGACGATCTTGTCCTCTTCAGACAGTTCATCGACACCGAGGATGGCGATGATGTCCTGGAGTTCCTTGTTCTTCTGCAGGATCTGCTTCACACGGACGGCCGTGTTGTAGTGATCCTTACCGATGTACTGGGGGTCCAAGATACGCGAGGTGGACGTCAGCGGGTCAACGGCCGGGTACAAACCACGGGAAGCGATTTCACGGGAAAGTTCCGTGGTCGCGTCCAGGTGTGCGAAGGTCGTGGCCGGTGCCGGGTCCGTGTAGTCATCTGCGGGCACGTAAATGGCCTGCATTGACGTGATGGAGTGGCCCTTGGTGGACGTGATGCGCTCCTGGAGAAGACCCATCTCATCCGCAAGGTTCGGCTGGTAGCCCACTGCGGACGGCATACGGCCGAGCAGAGTGGAAACTTCCGAACCGGCCTGCGTGAAGCGGAAGATGTTGTCGATGAAGAGCAGTACGTCCTGGTTCTGTACATCGCGGAAGTACTCCGCCATGGTCAGCGCCGAAAGCGCAACGCGCAGGCGCGTTCCCGGCGGCTCATCCATCTGGCCGAAGACAAGCGCGGTGTCCTTGAGAACACCTGCCTCTTCCATTTCAACCCAGAGGTCGTTGCCTTCACGGGTACGCTCGCCAACACCGGCGAATACCGAAGTACCACCGAAGTTACGGGCAACACGGGTGATCATTTCCTGGATCAGAACGGTCTTGCCAACGCCGGCGCCACCGAACAGACCGATCTTGCCACCCTTGATATAGGGGGTGAGAAGGTCGATGACCTTGATGCCGGTCTCGAGCATCTCCGTGGAGCCCTCGAGGGAGGCAAAAGCCGGAGCCTTGCGGTGGATCGGCCAGTAGGCGTCAGCCTTGATCTCGGACTCTTCGACGTCCAGCGGCTTGCCGAGAACGTTGAAGATGTGGCCCTTGACGCCGTCGCCAACGGGCACGGAGATCGGAGCACCGGTGTCCTGCACGGTGGTCCCGCGGACGAGTCCGTCGGTGGCCTGCAGGGAGATAGCGCGAACAAGGTTGTCACCCAGGTGCTGGGAGGTCTCGAACGTGATGGTCTTGGTCTGGCCGTTGAGGGTGATCTCGGTGGTCAGAGCGTTATAAATCGAGGGGATTGCGTCAGCCGGGAATTCGACGTCGACAACCGGACCAATAACACGGGCAATGCGGCCGGTGGCACCGGCCGTTGCTACGTGTTCGGTAGCAGTGGCAGTCATCTCTCTCACTTCACTCAGTAGATGGCGTGGGGTTAAGTTTATCTGTTTGGTGCAGGTGCGGCTTCGAACCGAATCCGCGGCTGGCTAGGACGCTAGGGCGTCGGCGCCGGCAACGATTTCGGAAAGCTCCTGCGTAATCTCGGCTTGTCGGGCCGTGTTGCGAAGACGCGTGTACTTCTTGATCAAATCGGTAGCGTTGTCACCGGCCGACTTCATGGCACGCTGGCGGGCTGCGAGCTCGGAAGCCGCCGCCTGCAGCATTGCTGCGAAGATGCGGGATTCGATGTAACGCGGAAGCAGGGCATCAAGAACCTGCTCCGTTTCCGGTTCAAATTCGTACAACGGCAGCAAATCGGTCTCCGAGGGTGCTTCCTCTTCAACGACCTCGAGCGGAAGAAGACGAATAACCGTCGGCTCCTGCGTCACCATGGACTTGAAGCGGGTATATACGACGTGGATCTCGTCCACGCCGCCCTCTTCAAAGTCAGTGGAGAAGTCTTCCAGAAGAGCGGCTCCGACTTCCCTGGCTGTGGCGAATTCCGGCGCGTCCGTGCCACCGGTCCACACACGTGTGTAGGACCGGCCACGGAAATCGAAGTACGCCTGGGCCTTGCGGCCAACCAGGTATGCCTTGACTTCCTTGCCTTCTGCGTGAAGTAGCTCCGTCAAACCCTCGGCCTGCTTGAGCACACTTGCCGAGTAGGATCCTGCAAGGCCACGGTCCGATGTGATGATCAGGACTGCGGCCCGGCGGATCTGCTCCGGCTCGGTGGTCAGGGGGTGGTCGACTTCGCTCTGAGTTGCGACAGCAGAAACGGCGCGGGTAATCGCGTTCGCGTAGGGCAGTGAAGCTGCTACGCGGGCGCGGGCCTTACCAATGCGCGAGGTAGCGATCAGTTCCATCGCCTTGAAGATCTTGCGCATCGACGTCGTCGAGCTGATCTTCTGACGGTAGACCCGAATCTGGGCTCCCATACTTTTCCTTTCCTAAGTTCCCGATATGCCGCCCCGCCGAAGCCCTCTCGGACTCCGGCGGGGCAGCCAATCGAAACTAGCGCTTCTGCTTGACGATCTTTTCCTGGTCGACGTCGCCGCCGGAGATCGCTGCGTGCTCTTCATGGCCGGCGCCAACCAAGTGGTCGTCACCCTGCCCGAAGAAGCCCTTCTTGAAGGCAACAATTGCCTGCTTCAAAGCTGCAGCGGTGTCGTCATCCAGGACGTTGGTCTGTGCCAGCGTGGTCAGGATGGAGGACTGGTGCTTCAGGTGCTCGAGGAACTCGGACTCAAAGCGGTTGATGTCTTCAACCGGAATGTCATCCAAGTAACCGTTCGTGCCGGCCCAGATGGAAACAACCTGGTTCTCGACAGGGAACGGCGAGTACTGGCCCTGCTTGAGCAGTTCCATCAGACGCGCACCGCGGGTGAGCTGCTGACGGGAAGCAGCATCGAGGTCCGAGGCGAACATCGCGAATGCCTGCATGTCGCGGTACTGTGCCAGGTCCAGCTTCAAGGTACCGGAGACCTTCTTCATGGACTTGACCTGTGCAGCGCCACCAACGCGGGATACCGAGACACCAACGTCAACAGCAGGGCGCTGGTTGGCGTTGAAGAGGTCCGACTGCAGGAAGATCTGGCCATCGGTGATGGAGATCACGTTGGTCGGAATGTAGGCGGAAACGTCGTTTGCCTTGGTTTCGACAATCGGAAGACCGGTCATCGAACCTGCGCCAAGCTCGTCGGAGAGCTTTGCACAACGCTCAAGAAGGCGGGAGTGCAAGTAGAAGACGTCACCCGGGTATGCTTCGCGTCCCGGCGGACGGCGCAGCAAGAGCGACACGGCGCGGTAAGCCTCGGCCTGCTTGGACAGGTCATCGAAGATCACCAAAACGTGCTTGCCGCCGTACATCCAGTGCTGGCCAATGGCCGAACCTGCGTACGGTGCCAAGTACTTGAAGCCCGCGGGGTCAGATGCCGGTGATGCCACGATCGTGGTGTATTCCAGCGCGCCGTGGTCCTCAAGGGTCTGGCGGACGGCCGCGATGGTGGAAGCCTTCTGGCCAACACCAACGTAGACGCAGCGAACCTGCTTGGTCACATCTCCCGAAGCCCAGTTGGCCTTCTGGTTGATGATCGTGTCCACGGCAATGGCGGTCTTACCCGTCTGGCGGTCACCGATGATCAACTGACGCTGGCCGCGGCCGATCGGGATCATGGCGTCGATGGCCTTCAGTCCGGTCTGCATCGGCTCGTGAACAGACTTGCGCTCAGTGACGCCGGGAGCCTGTAGTTCGAGGGCACGCGTGCCTTCGGCTTTGATCTCGCCAAGGTCATCGATCGGCTGGCCCAAGGGGTCAACGACACGACCGAGGAAGGCATCGCCTACCGGCACGGACAGGATCTCACCGGTGCGGTGAACTTCCTGGCCTTCTTCAATCCCGGTGAAGTCACCGAGGATAATGACACCGATCTCGCGGACGTCAAGGTTCTGGGCGAGGCCCAGCGTGCCATCTTCGAAGCGAAGGAGCTCGTTCGCCATGACCGAGGGAAGTCCCTCAACACGGGCGATGCCATCACTTGCGGCGGTCACACGACCAACCTCTACGCGCTCAGCGTTTCCGGGTTCGTAGGACGCCGCGAACTCGTTCAACGCATTACGGACGTCGTCGGCGTTGATGGTCAATTCGGCCATCTGCAGTCCCTGCTCTCCTGTTTTCGTGATCATCGTTGCTCACGATGACCGGGTTTTATATCAGTTAAGTTGTGCTTGCCTTGACTAGCCAGCGAGCTGACGGCGGAGTTCACCCAGACGGGCAACAACCGAAGCATCAAGTACTTCGTCACCCACCTGGACACGTACTCCACCAATCAGGGCAGGGTCAACATTGACGTTGACCTTGAGCTCACGGCCGTAAAGTGCGTTCAGCCCGGCATGCAGGCGGCTGGCCTGCGCATCCGTCAACGGACGGGTGACGCTGACGGTTGCGATCCAGCGCTGCCGACGCTTGGCTGCAAGCTTGGCAAAAGACTCGACCAGCTTGCTCGGCTTGACACCTCGCGGCTGGGTTACGGCCTGTTCAATGAGAACCTTAGCTTCCTCGCTGATGCCGGGGACGAGGTTCTCCACCAGCGCAACCTTGGCTGCGGCCGATGCTTGCGGCTCAGACAGAGCACGTTGTACTTCGTGGCTGGAGGCGACAATCTGGTTGAAGGCAAACAGATCGTTTTCCAGCTCTTCCAGCCCCGTGATACCGAAGGCAGAAACAGCCGACTTGTTTTCAGCTACCGCGATGACAACCGTGGCGGCAAGAGTCTCGAGTGCATCGCCGATATCACGGGCCGATGCCCAGCGTGAGCTGGCCAATCCGCCTGCAATTTCAGCAGCATCAGCGGAGACTTTCCCGCCAACGAGCTGCTTGACCAGCGCCGACTTCTCGTCTCCGCTACGGGAGGGGTCAGTCAAAGCGCGGCGCAAGCCAGCCGAGCTGTCCACCGTACCCAGGATGCCGAAGAGGTCCTTAGCCAACTGCAGCGAGGCAAAAGGAAGCTTCGCTTCCAACTGCGCCAGGGCTGTGGTCAGCGATCCGCTCGATATACCTGCCATTACTTAGCTGCACCTGCGTTCTGGGTCTCCAGATCTGCCAGGAAACGGTCAACAACCCGTGCAGCCCGCTCGTCATCGGTAAGTGCTTCGCCGACGATCCTGCCAGCCAACGTGGTGGCAAGCGTGCCGACTTCGGAGCGGAGCGAGACAACAGCTGCCTGGCGCTCCGATTCGATGGCGGCGTGCGCCTGCTCCGTGATGCGGGCAGACTCTGCAGCGGCCTTCGCCTTCAGGTCCGCGAGGATCTGCGCACCTTCGGCGCGTGCTTCTTCGCGGATGCGGTTGGCTTCGGCGCGGGCATCGGTGAGCTGCTGCTTGTACTCTTCGAGAGCTGCCGATGCTTCGGCCTGTGCCTGTTCAGCCTTGGCAATGCCACCTTCGATCGCTTCGGCGCGCTCTGCGTAGGTCTTTTCGAACATCGGGACAACAAACTTGACCACGATGTACAGAAGGACTGCAAAGCCGACGAGGACGACGCCCATTTCCCAGACGTTGGGAACGAGCGGGTTAGTCGCCGCGGTGTCGGTGGTGGCGGCTGAGATGATTTGCTGCTTCATATTTCACCCGTCCTATCTACTCGTGTGTGGAATTCGCTTGGTTCTTCGGTTTACTTGAGAACGAAAGCGAAGACCAGGCCGAGGATGGCGAGGGCTTCAGTCAGTGCAAGGCCGAGGAACGCGATCGGCTGGAGCACGCGCTGGGCTTCCGGCTGACGTGCAACACCGTTGATGTACGCGGCGAACACGAGACCCACACCGATACCACCGCCGATGGCCGAGAGACCGTAGCCGATGAGGTTGAGGGAGCCGTTGATGGAGCCTTCCATTTTTTCTTCCTTTCAAGATGCCGCCCGTGCGGCAGGTTGTTTGGGTTGCTTCATCCCCGCAAGGGGAAGTTTTCGGAGCCTAGTGGCTATCGGCGTGCAGGGCGCCTTCGATGTAGATCGCGGTCAACAAGGTGAACACGTATGCCTGCAGGGCCATGATCAACGCTTCGAGCATGTACATGGCAATTGCACCCACCAAGACCAGGACCGAGGCGCCCTTGAGAAGGACGTTCTCCTGCATCACCAGGAATTCGATGCCGGATCCGGCGAGCATGACGATAAGGTGGCCGGCCAGCATGGTGGCGAACAGACGAAGGCTGTGGGTGACCGGGCGGACCAGGAAGTTGGAAATGATTTCGATCGGTACGACGATCAGCAGGATGTACCACGGGATACCCGAGGGAACCGTTGCGAGCTTGAAGTACCTCAAGCCGTTCTTCTTGACACCGATGGCGATCCACGTGATGAAGACGATGCCGGCCAGGACGTAGGCGCCGCCAACGTGCGAGAAGCTGGGGAGCTGGAGCACCGGGATTGCGCCGTAGATGTTGTTCACCAAGATGAAGAAGAACAAGCTGAACAGCAGCGGGACGTACTTGATGAAGTCCTTACCGCCAATAATGTCCTTGGCGATGCTGTTGCGGACGAAGCCATAAGCCATTTCGCCTGCGAACTGCAGCTTGCCGGGAACCAGCTGCCGCTTACGAGCGGCGAGGATGAAGAATGTAGCGATAATGACGACCGAAAGAATCACCAGCAGCATCTGCTTGGAGAAACCGTCGTGCGCACCCCAAGGCAGGATTGCCGGCAGGTGCAGTTCGTCGATTCCGGGTGGGGTGAATGACCCCGAATCCTGGGCGGGGAGCGCAAGCGCGATCAACGCGTTTCCTCTCTGCTGTGTCCATCATTGGGCATTGGTTGAAATCCGGTCGCGTTCAACGCATCCAAACTCCGTGTTAAATTATTTGGCATTACTGTCCCCGTCCGTAGGCGGACCGCCGTCTGCGTTGCTTGGGGATCTATGACTGGTGAGGCCGTGCATATGGGAAAGATAGAACCCTCCTGCGGCTCCCAGCAGAGCGCCGAGGAGCACAATCCAGCGGGTCCCCCACAGATTATCCAAACCCCAGCCTATCAAACTCCAGACAATGATCCCGCCAACGATGTAGCTGAAGACGGCGATGCCGGCGTTGTATCCGCCGTCGTTTCTGTCCTCAAAGACCTCGTGCGGGTTGATTCCCCCGGAGGAAGCGCCAGGGGCGCCGGAATCAGGCTTACGCGGTGTCATCGCGACCGCCCTTCGGGCTTGGAGGATCATTGAATATCTGCAGCCGGGCTTTGCTGAAACCGTAGATTTCCGCCGTTTGCCAGAAAACCACCGAAACCACGGCCCCGATGAGGAACCATCGGCCGTGCAGCCAGGAGGGTGCTCCGATGGCGAAGAGGACCACGGCGAATCCGATGACCTTCACGAAATAGGTTGCAACAAATAAGCCGACGGCACCGGAAGGATTGCTTCGGCCGACGAAGTGCCCGATCAACAGGCTGATGGCGAAAAACGCCATGACCAAGGCGGCACCAAAAGCAACCGAAAGAGCTCCCAGCCCGCCATTCATGAACCCGGCGATCACGCAGGTGATGGCAGTGGCCACCAAGGCCGCTCCGGCGCTGAGTACCAAGAGACGGAGCCACAACGAGGACGTCTCCCCAACGGGTCCAAGACGACGTCTTCCGGACGGGCGTCCGGTTCCGGCGTTGGATGTCATGGGGATACCAATCGTCGTGACACATGTGCAGGCGCATATGACAAGTTCTCAAAGGGGATACGGGCGAGTGACTGTCCGCTCCCCAAATTCTACATGAGATAGAACTGTGCTGAAAACGGACCGCTAACTACTTCCCGGCCATTTGGAATTCCGGGTGAAGTAGGGCCATGCGGTGACGGCGGCCATGACCAAGGTTGCCGCGGCGACCATGGTGATGACGATTTGCCACGGGAAGACCGCGAAGGCGACCCCACCGAATGCCAGGATCGAGGTCCAGACATAAAGCATGACGACGGCGGTGCGGTGCGAGTAGCCGAGGTCAACCAGCTTGTGATGGAGGTGCCCCCGGTCCGCCGACCACGGAGACTGTCCGCGCGCCGTCCTTCGGATAACCGCCATGCCCAGGTCCAGCAGGGGAAGCGACAAAACGGCGAAAGGCAGCAGGATGGGTACAACAGTGGGTATGCCGTTGGCTCGATCGTACAGTCCAGAGCCGATTTGCCCCGTTGCCACCACACCGGCTGAGGCCATGAGCAATCCGATCAGCATGGCCCCGGAGTCCCCCATGAAGATTTTGGCCGGGTACCAATTGTGGGGAAGAAACCCCAGGCAGCTACCCACCAGAATGGCCATGAGGAGGGTGGCCAGATCTGAATTGTCCGTGGATGGGTTGTTCCGATGCACCCAGTAGGCCGTCAGGAAGAAGGCACCTCCGCCGATGGTGGCCACGCCGGCTGCCAATCCATCAAGGCCATCAATGAAGTTCACGGCGTTCATGGTGGTGACAATCAACCCGGCCGTAAGGACGATCTCCACGACGTCGGAGTTCAGGACTATGGGTTCCGGGATGAACGGCACTACGGACATCCGGACGCCCCAGATGGCCACAATCAGCGCTGCGGCGGCCTGGCCCATCAGCTTGATCCACCAACGGATGTCCAGGATGTCGTCGGCCACACCCACTGCAACGATCACGAGCGCGCCGATGAGTATCCCCCACGGGCCGCCGTTGTGACGGAAGATGTCTTTCACGAAGAACGAATTGCTGGCAACCACAAGTGCCACCAAAAAGCCCGCAAAAATACCGAGGCCGCCGAGCTTGGAGATGAGTACCGAGTGCATGTCCCGGCTGCGGATAGGCCGGTAAAGCCGGAGTTTGTTTCCCAGCACCCGCGCCCCCCACGTCCCTGCATAGGCAACCAAGGCAGCTGTCAAAGCCATCAGCAGGTACATGATCATGTAGCGGCTCCCAAGAACTGCACGT
Organism: Arthrobacter sp. efr-133-TYG-104; assembly: GCF_030208915.1. NCBI lineage: Bacteria > Bacillati > Actinomycetota > Actinomycetes > Micrococcales > Micrococcaceae > Arthrobacter > Arthrobacter sp. efr-133-TYG-104. The sequence continues at coordinate 56,244 of NZ_JARVTA010000007.1, read as the reverse complement.
TGACCAAACCAGAAACCTGGAGGTGCCGTTGGTATCGGCGTGATGCGCGGTTGCCTTCTCGATGCGGGCAGCTCAAGGTGGGGAATTCTGTCTGTCGATAAATGGAACTACTCCGTCGCCATGCCTGCACCGGCTGTGCCGAATGTTGCGGGATTACTGTGGTCTCTAGTCACGATACTAACGCCAACCGCCGTTACCGACCCGTGACGCAGCCGGGTGGCGGAGTCAGTTTTCTTGTTCCCGGACCCACCTTGCCGGGGGTTATTTGCAGCAGGAAGCTAGCGCGATGCCTCCTGGACATCCCGCAAGGCGTAGATTCCTTGCAACACCCGGGCATTGCTGCGGGGGGCCTTCAGGCTGTGACGCAAGCCCTTGAACAGTCCGTGCAGCAACAGCCTTTTGTTGGGCGACGCGGCGATGGTCCTGGCCCAGTTCCTCAAGGAGGCGCCGGTGAAAAGTACCTTTTCCCAAGGTGCCAATGCATGCGACCGAGTGTAGACCCACAGCTTGTTCCGAACTTCATAGTAGAAGCGGGAACCCGGGTCTGCTCCTGCGTCGCCAAAAACCTTGGTGTGATGGTTGGCGATGGACGCCGCCGTGGTCAGCGCGGATCCTCTCCGGGAAATCCTGGCCGTGTACTCGAGGTCGTCATTCCAGATGAAGTAATCGGCGATCGGTAGCCCATGCCGCCGAATCTCCCCGGCCCGGATGAGCACCGACACAAACGACGCGCTGCGGATTTGGGTTGCGCCGAGCCGCGCGGCTGCGCTCCGGGCATCCTCGCGGGCTCCCATGCGTGGCCGCATCCGGTTCATGGGGTGGTCGCGGCCGTCGGTCCAGACCACCCGGCTGGCAATGAAGGCCGGAGCGTCGCCGGTTTCGTGCTCGTAAGCAAGCGAAACTTCCAAGGCTTCACTTAGCGCGCCGGGTTGGGGCTCGGTGTCATCGTCCATGATCCACACGTGATCCGCCCCGTGGTCCAGGACGGCGCGTTCCATCCCCACCACAAAGCCTCCGGCACCCCCCACGTTTGCGGTCAACGTGACCACATCCATCACGAGGGGTCCCTGGTAGGTCCGAAGGAAGTCCGCCGTCCCGTCCGTTGAGGCGTTGTCGACAACGACGACGACCTCGGGCACCGCGGTTCCGGCGGCAATCCCGTTAAGGGTGGTCTCGAGGAGTTCTCGCCGGTTATAGGTCACCACAACAGCAACCACCACGGGTTTGGACGTCATCTATTTGCCTTCAGTCAGGGATGGTCGGAGACGGCGCCGGAGGAGCAAGGCGGCCAGCTTCCAGGGTTCAACGAAAACTCGATAGGCGACTCTGCCCGGGTGGAGCGCAAGCCGCCATGCCCATTCAAGGCCAAGGCGTCCGAGCCATCGCGGGGCAAGTTTCTGGACCCCGGCTACCTGCTCGACGGCGCCGCCGACCGTGCAGTAAACGCTTGGGGGCAGGTCGTTAAGCCTTCGGTGCAAGACGTTTTCCTGCAAAGGCATGCCCAGACCCAGCAGGACCAGCTGTGGCCGGAAAGCTATCAGCCACTGGACCACAGCCTCTTCCAAGGACGCACCCCAGCCTTCACCGGGCATTCCCTCCACCGTCGCTGCAGGGATGATCGACCGCAACCGGGCTACTGCCGTTGTATTGGCTTGGCGACCGGCGCCCACTACTGCCACACGTTGAAGTCCCGTTACCCTTCCAAGCTCCGGAATCCAGTCCATGGAGCCCAACCTGTAGGCCATGGCCTCGGCGCCGATCCGTTGGGGGCGCTGGGAAAGCCCCCACAGTATGGCCACAGGCGCCCCATCCGGAAGGATGATCGACGCTTCGCGGTACAGCGCTCGCACGTCGTCCCGCGAGTGGAACAGCGTAATGCTATGAAGATTGTGGCCGAGCACGGTCGCTGTGGTCCCCCCGGCTATCAAGCCACCCAATGCGTCCATCAAGTCATTGACGCGCACTGGAGTGACGTCGACGTCGAGGACGGGGACGCTTTGTCGCTCAGGAATCATCCGGCTTTACTTCGCCATTGGCGGCCACAGGATCCGAACCGTGAACTGGACCTTCGACGTCGGGTCCCGCACCTTCCTGGGTTGGCGCCTCGCCGACGGGTGCCTCTTGGCCTACTGCCTCACCGAAACCGAGAATCGAAGGGACGATCTCGCGGAGCCGTTCCAATTCGATGGCGCCCTGGCGGACAACCCTGAAAGGGGTGGACGTTGCGTCGACGATGGTCGACGGCACTGCGGCGGTCCCCTCGATCGGCCTGAAGCCACCCTCGAGATAAACCTCTACAGAGTCCGCGAGTTGAAGGCGGGCTTCCGCGGCGGTTTGTGCGGCTTCCTGGCCGGTGCGATTGGCGGAGGAGACGGCCAAGGGGCCGGTCATCCCGAGAAGGTCCAGGGCGATATGGTCATCAGGCATCCGCAGGGCGACGGTGCCCTTGGTTTCACCCAAATCCCAGTCCAACGACGGCTGTGCGTGCAGGATCAGGGTCAGGCCCCCGGGCCACAACGCCTGCGCAAGCGCCCTGGCATCGGCCGGCACTTCTGTTGCCAGGCCATCAAGTGCGTTGATGCGCGGTATCAGCACCGGAGGGGGCATTTGGCGGCTCCTGCCCTTGGAGGCCAGCAACAATGTCACGGCCATCGGCGAGAAGGCGTCAGCGGCAATGCCGTACACGGTGTCCGTAGGGATCACGATGCACTTCTTTTCGCTGATGGCGCGCTTGGCATGTTGGAGCCCCTCAGCGCGCTGGTCATCGGAAGTGCAGTTGTAAGTAATTGTCACAGCGCTATTCTTTCATTCATCCGGAACAGTCTCGGCCAGCAGCGCGCTGGTTGCGCGTTCCTTGCCGTTCAGGTCGAGGTGCGTGGTGACGTTGGACCAACGTCCGGTACGTTTGAGCATCGTGGCGATCCACGCCGCTTGGACTTCAGCATGTTCCATGACGAAGTAACCACCGGATTTCAGTAACCTTGCCGCTGAAGCGGCGGCCGCCGTCGGAAGTTCCATGCCATCCGCTCCCCCACCGTACAGTGCCTCCGGTGGATCGTGCAGCGCAACTTCGGGTTCTGTGGGTATCGCTTCTGCCGGGATGTAGGGCGGGTTGGATACGACGACGTCGAAAGTTCCGTTGTGTTCAGGCAGGGCATCCCGGAGATCGCCCTGGATGAGGGTTACTCCGAGGGGTTTCAGGTTCCGGGTGGCCCACGCGTGTGCGAACGGGCTGTATTCGACGGCGTGTACCTCTGCGCCCGGTACCTCCTGCGCGATCGAACCGGCTATGGCACCGGATCCTGTGCCCAGGTCCACCACTTTTGGATGGGCCATCCCCGCAACGTGGTCGATCACCAGCTGGACCACCGATTCGGTTTCGGGCCGGGGAACGAAGACACCTGGGCCCACGCGCAGCTCAAGATGACGAAAATACGCGACGCCGGTGATGTGCTGCAACGGGACCCGCCCGGCACGTTCGGAAACCAGTTCCGCGTACCCTTCCGGAGCTGGTGAGTCCCCAAGGAGCATCGCACGGAGGCGCCCGAGGCCAACGCCCAGCAGGTGGTCAGCCAACAGTTCGGCGTCGACCCGCGGGCTGGGAACGCCGGCGTCGGCCAAAACAGCCGTTGCCTCGCGAACGGCATCCGCGAGGCTTTGTCCCTGGTGGAACGCCATGCTATTCGCCGATGGCGTCCAGGCGGGCCTGCTCATCAGCCTCAATGGCCGACTGAATGACAGGTTCCAAGTCACCGTTCATCACCGCATCAAGGTTGTACGCCTTGTAACCGGTACGGTGGTCCGCGATCCGGTTTTCCGGGAAGTTGTAGGTCCGGATTCGCTCGGACCGGTCCATGGTGCGGATCTGCGACTTGCGCTGTTCAGAGTTCGCAGCATCGATCTGCTCCTGCTGGTGGGCAAGGAGACGGGCGCGGAGGACGCGCATGCCGGCTTCGCGGTTCTGCAGCTGCGATTTTTCGTTCTGCATGGCCACCACGATGCCCGTGGGCAGGTGGGTGATGCGGACGGCGGAGTCAGTGGTGTTCACGGACTGACCGCCGGGCCCTGATGAACGGTATACGTCAATTTTGAGGTCGTTTTGGTTGATCTCAAGTTCTTCGGGTTCATCCACTTCAGGAAGCACCAGCACACCAGCAGCGGAGGTATGGATGCGGCCCTGGGACTCGGTGACGGGAACCCGCTGAACGCGGTGCACCCCGCCTTCAAATTTCAACCTGGCGAAAACGCCCTGGGCGGGATCGTTCGAGTTGCCCTTGATGGCAACAGCGACGTCTTTGTAGCCACCAAGGTCGGACTCGGTGGCCGAGATCAGTTCGGTCTTCCAGCCTCGCGACTCAGCGTAGCGCATGTACATCCGGAGGAGATCGCCGGCGAACAAAGCGGCCTCGTCTCCACCTTCGCCACCCTTTACTTCAAGGATCACGTTGCGGGCATCGTCCGGGTCACGCGGAATCAGCAAGCGGCGGAGCTTCTCCTGGGCTGCGGGAATCAGTTCCTCGAGTTGCGCCACCTCAGCGGCGAACTCTGCATCCTCGTCAGCCATTTCCTTTGCAGCTTCAAGATCGTCGTTGAGCCCGCGCCATTTGTTATACGCTTCCACGATCCCCTGAAGCTGGGCAGACCGACGCCCCAACTTACGGGCCGCGGACTGATCGGCATAAACAGCAGGATCACTCAACTGCGCCTGAATGGCAGCGTGCTCATCAAGCAATCCCTGTACGGACTCAAACATTTTCAAACCTCTTTCGACTTCTACAAGTCTAATAACTGCATCGTGGGCTCACGTGCAGCCCATCCGGCGGGGCCTACGTGCGCGGTATGACCTCGCGTGGTGTCGGGTCAAGGATTCCGTTAAACAAAGACCGCTCAAAATATGCCGGTCCGCCGTAGGGGCGGGTCCGGCATATTTTGAGCGGTTAGAGCACAGCTATTTGTCGTTGTCCGACTTCGCTCCGAGCGTCGTCTTCTGAACCTGCATGAGGAACTCGACGTTGCTCTGGGTCTCCCGGATCTTGTTGGTCAGCAGCTCAAGGCTCTGCTGCTGCTCCAGGCCCGAAAGGACGCGGCGAAGCTTCCACATGATCTTGACCTCTTCAGGCGAGAGCAGGTTCTCTTCGCGCCGGGTACCGGACGCGTTGACGTCCACGGCTGGGAAGATGCGCTTGTCTGCCAGCTGGCGGGACAGGCGAAGCTCCATGTTGCCGGTGCCCTTGAACTCTTCGAAGATGACCTCATCCATCTTGGAGCCGGTCTCAACGAGAGCCGTTGCCAGGATGGTGAGCGAGCCACCGTTTTCGATGTTGCGGGCTGCACCGAAGAAGCGCTTGGGCGGGTACAGCGCTGCGGAATCCACACCACCTGACAGGATGCGGCCCGAGGCCGGTGCTGCCAGGTTGTACGCACGACCCAAGCGGGTCATGGAGTCCAGTAGGACAACAACATCCATGCCCATTTCCACGAGTCGCTTGGCACGTTCGATGGAAAGCTCGGCAACCGTGGTGTGGTCGTCAGCAGGGCGGTCGAAGGTGGAGGCAATGACTTCACCCTTGACGGTGCGCTGCATGTCCGTGACTTCTTCGGGGCGTTCGTCAACCAGCACCATCATGAGGTGGACCTCAGGGTTGTTGGTGGTGATTGCGTTCGCGATGGACTGCAGGATGAGCGTCTTGCCAGCCTTCGGCGGGGAGACGATCAGGCCACGCTGGCCCTTGCCGATCGGTGCCACGAGGTCGATGACACGCGGGCCGATCTTCTTGGGGTCCGTTTCGAGGCGCAGGCGCTCGGACGGGTACAGCGGGACGAGCTTCGCGAACTCAACACGGTCCTTGAGCTCTTCCGGAGTCTTGCCGTTGACCGAGGTGACCCGGACGAGCGCGTTGAACTTCTGGCGTGCGGACTGCTGGCTGCGGTCCTCACCATCGCGCGGAGCACGGATGGCTCCGACGACGGCGTCACCCTTGCGGAGGTTGTACTTCTTGACCTGGGCCAAGGAAACGTAGACGTCGTTGGCGCCCGGGAGGTAGCCGGAAGTGCGGATAAACGCGTAGTTTTCCAGGACGTCCAGAATGCCCGCTACGGGGAGCAGGACGTCGTCATCGGTGACCTCGACGTCGTCGACGTCCGGTCCCTGTGCGCGACCGCGACGACGCTCGTTGCGGTCGCGGAAACGGTCACTACGTGTGTTTCCATCACGGTTGTCCTGACCGCCACGGCGGTCGCTCCGGTCATTCTGGTCGTTGCGGTCCCTGCGGTTCCTCCGGTTGCGACGGTTGCCCGTTTCTTCAACCTCGGCAGTGTCTTCGCGGCGTCCACGGGAGTTATCCCGGCGGTCACGCTGCTGGTCACCGGATTCGGGCTGCTCACGCTGCTCAGTACGGTCTGCACGCTGATCGCGCTGCTCGGTACGATCGGCACGCGGCTCACGCTGCTCGTTACGGTCTGCGCGCTGCTCACGCTGCTCGTTACGGTCGGCGCGCTGCTCGTTACGGTCGGCGCGCTGCTCCGCTACCGGTGCTTCCGCACTCTCAGCAGGAGCGTTAGCGACCTCGCCACGTCGGCGGTTGCGGGTTCGCGGCTGACGACGCTCCGTACCAGCCTCGCTTGCCTCTGCAACAGCAGGGGCGTCAACAGCAGCAGTCTCTGCAGCGGCAGGTGCGGCTGCGGGTGCAGCAGCGGCTTCGGCGGCAGCTACCACGCCATCGCTTGTAGCGCGACGGCTGCGGCCACGGCCACGTCCGCGAGGTGCCTCCGCCGTTGCGCCGTCCTTGGCAGGATCCACGGATGTGGCAACCTGCGCGGAGCCAATGGTGTCGTCGGCCTTCTTAGCATCCACGGCGGGAGCTTCCTTGGCAACGCTTGAGGCCTTGGCTGCCTTGGCTGGCGCCTTAGCGCTCGGGGTACCTGCGCGATGGGCCGAAATCGCCGTCACCAGGTCTCCCTTGCGCATCCGCGAGCCCCCGGAGATGCCCAGTTGGCTGGCGAGAGCCTGGAGTTGGGCGAGTTTAAGGCCCGCAAGCCCGCTGCTCTTGGTGGCTGCTGCTGAAGACGATTCAGCAACAGAAGATGTTGTGTCCACAGCTGAAGCCAGCTCAGTGGTTTCTGTCACGAAGGATCCTTCCCCCTCGACGGCGTCCAGAACGAGAGCCGGACGCGATGATTTGTTCTGGGCTGCAGTTCAGATCTGCAACCGGTGATGTGGCCGTGCCTGAAGGATTTTGGCCAACAGGGCCGGATAATGATCGTCTTCACTGGCTCCGGTGACCCGGACAGCCGACTGAACTTCAGGAAACAGAGAGATTTCTGCGGCACCTGAGACAGGCCGGAAAGAGACGGCACCGCCAGACGTTGGCACAGTAGACGAAAGGTACGGCGAATCCGCCGAGATCCAAAATCAGGGAACTGCCCGCGGCTTTACCGCCGGTGCACTCCCACTCTAGCACCTTCAATGTCTACTGCCAGCGTCATCACGCGCCAAGTAACTCCGGGAGTGTCGCCCGCCGTGAACGCTTCAATGAACTCAACCACCCCGGATGCTTCGTTCCCGCCATTAGCCAGGACCAAAACGGTCGGTCCTGCACCGGAGACCACTGCGGCGTAACCGGCAGAACGAAGGGCCCCGATGAGCTCGGCGCTGGGGCGCATCGCCTCTGCCCGGTAGCTTTGGTGCAAGTAGTCTTCCGTACCAGGCAGCAGGAGCTCCGGCCGGGCGGTCAACGCGTGGATCAACAGCGCGGCCCTGCCTGAGTTCATGGCGGCAGCATGGTGTCCGACCGATGCCGGCAGGAGTCCCCGGGCTGTTTCGGTAGACAGTTCGTAGTCAGGGACTGCGACCACCGGCACAATTGAGGAAACGACGTCCGCCCGTGTGCTGCTGTACTGCTCGCTGTCCTGCCACGACAGCGCCAGTCCGCCGAAAATGGCCGGTGCGACGTTGTCCGGATGACCCTCGATTTCGCTGGTCAGTTGCAAGATCCAGTCCCGGTCCCGCTGCGCCTCCAGGGGTACCAAAGCGTTAGCCACGGTAACCGCCGCCACAACAGCGGACGCCGAGGATCCCAGGCCCCGGCCGTGGGGCGTCACGTTGTCGGCGGTAATGCGGAGGCCTTCCTGCCGAAAGCCCAGCCGATCGAGAGCGAGATCAATGGCGCGAACCACCAAATGGCTGGCGTCACGTGGCAGCGTATCGGCACCCTCACCGGAGAGTTCGAACTCGAGCTCTCCGGTGCTGAGTGTTTCCACGGTCAGGGTGTCGTAAATGGACAAGGCCAAGCCGAGGCTGTCGTAGCCCGGGCCCAAGTTGGCACTCGTACCGGGGACCGTGACGGTCAGCCGCTGGCCTGGCGCGACGAGTGCACGACCAGTCGCGGTGGGCTGCGTTGATTCCACTCTTAGTTTTCTTCCAGTCCCAGTTCCGCTGCAACGGTGACGACGTCGTTGGGTACCTTGACCGGCTGGACGTCACTGCCGTCTTCGGTCCGGAGTGCCCACTGGGGGTCCTTAAGTCCGTGGCCCGTGACAGTGATGACGATGGTTTTACCGGACGGAACATCACCGGCAGCGTGCTTCTTAATCAATCCGGCCACGCCCGCGGCGGAACCGGGCTCCACGAACACGCCCTCCTTGGCAGACAGCCACCGGTGGGCGTCAAGAATCTCCTCATCGGTGACCGCTTCGATCAAGCCACCGGACTCATCACGTGCGGCAACGGCTGTGTCCCACGACGCAGGGTTACCGATCCGGATTGCCGTGGCAATGGTGTCCGGCTCCGTGATGGGGTGGCCTGCTACGAAGGGAGCGGCACCTGCAGCCTGGAAGCCCCACATGATCGGAGTCTTGGTGGCGACGGCGGGAAGTGTTCCGTTGGGAGTCTCGAAGGGGGCCGCGTACTCTTTGTAACCCTTCCAGTAGGCGCTGATGTTCCCTGCGTTACCGACCGGCAAGACATGGATGTCCGGTGCGTCACCCAAGGTGTCAACAACCTCGAAGGCGCCAGTCTTCTGGCCCTGGATACGAGCAGGGTTAACCGAGTTAACCAGGAATACGGGATAGGCCTCCCCGAGTTTGCGGGCGATGTCCAAGCAGTTGTCGAAGTTACCGTCGACCTGCAGCAGCGTGGCACCGTGTGCTATTGCCTGGCTGAGCTTGCCCATGGAGATCTTGCCCTCCGGGACCAGCACTGCGCACTTAAGGCCTGCCGCAGTGGCATAGGCAGCTGCGGACGCTGAGGTGTTCCCCGTTGACGCGCAGACAACTGCCTTTGCGCCGGCTTCGACAGCAGCCGTCATGGCCATGGTCATCCCACGGTCCTTGAAGGAACCCGTGGGATTCATGCCCTCAACCTTGAGGTAGACCTCGGAGCCGGTCAGCTCGGAGAGTTTCAGGGCGTGCACCAGTGGTGTTCCGCCCTCCCCGAGGGTGATGACCTTCGTAGCTTCGGTCACGGGCAAACGATCGGCGTATTCGCGGATGACCCCGCGCCATTGGTGAGCCACTTAGACTCCTTCTACCCGCAGTACGGATGTTACAGAATTGATGACGTCCAGACCCTTTACGGCCTCAACGGTCGCTGCGAGTGCAGCTTCGGATGCTCGGTGCGTGACGATTTTCAGCTCAGCCGACTCCACTTTCGAGTTGGTGTCGCGGTGGATCGTTTGGCGCATGATTTCGATGGAGACACCGTGCTCCGCAAATATTTGGGTGATGCGTGCCAGCACACCTGCCTGGTCAGCAACGTCCAGGCCGATGTAGTAGCTGGTGGTGGAGGCATCGATGGGGAGCGCCTGAACATGGCCGGTGGTCGTTTCCGTGCGGCCCGGGCCGCCCAGAACCAAGCGGCGGGCAGCGGAGACGAGGTCTCCCAGCACTGCCGATGCAGTGGGAGTCCCTCCTGCGCCTTGACCGTAGAACATCAACTCGCCCGCGTTTTCCGCTTCGATGAAGACAGCATTGAAGGCACCGCGGACGGCGGCGAGCGGGTGCTCCCGTGGAAGCAGAGTCGGGTGCACCCGCACCGAGATCCCGTTGGCGTCTCCGGCATTGTTGATCTTTTCGGCGATGGCAAGCAGCTTGATGACGAACCCTGCGTCCTTGGCAGCGGCGATGTCCTCGGCGCTGACCTTGGTGATGCCCTCGCAGTACACGTCATCCAGTGAGAACCGGGTGTGAAAGGAAAGTGCTGCCAGGATCGCGGCCTTTGCAGCGGCGTCGTGACCCTCAATGTCTGCGGTAGGGTCGGCTTCGGCGTAACCCAGACGCTGTGCCTCGGCAAGGGCGTCAGCGAACTGGGCGCCAGTGGTGTCCATCTGGTCAAGGATGAAGTTGGTGGTGCCGTTGACGATGCCCAAAACGCGGGTGATGCGGTCCCCGGAGAGGCTGTCGCGGATCGGGCGCAGGATCGGAATGGCCCCGGCGACTGCGGCTTCGTAGGACAGCTGGACCCCTGCCTTGTCCGCCTCTTCGTAGAGGGTGGGCCCGTCCTGGGCAAGGAGGGCCTTATTGCCGGTGACCACGCATGCGCCGTTTTGGATGGCCGTCAGGATCAGTGAACGCGCAGGCTCAATGCCACCCATCAACTCGATGACCAGATCTGCGTCCTTGACCAAGGTGTCGGCGTCGGTGGTGAACAGTTCACGCGGCAATTCGACATCCCGGGGCGCATCCACAGTGCGGACGGCGATCCCGGTCAGTTCCAGGCGCGCGCCGCTGCGCGCAGCCAGGGCCTCGGCGTCGTCAATCAGAATCCGTGCGACCTGGGCCCCCACGTTGCCACAGCCCAGCAGGGCCACCTTCAAGGTTCGCACTTCAGACATTCGCCACTCCCATGTCGCGGTTCAAGAGATCTTCTTCGGTTTCCCCGCGGACAATCAACCGGGCGGCTCCGTCGCGTACAGCGACAACGCCAGGCCGGGCCAGGTAGTTGTAATTGCTGGAGAGGGCCCAGCAGTAGGCGCCGGTACCCGGTACTGCGAGCAAATCACCGGCTGCCACATCCGCGGGCAGATATACATCTCTAACAACTATGTCGCCGCTCTCGCAATGTTTGCCCACTACTCGGGACAACTGGGGAGCCGCAGTGGAGGTGCGTGAGGCCAGAATGGCGGAATAATCCGCGTCGTAAAGCACTGGACGAGCGTTATCACTCATGCCGCCGTCCACCGACACATAGCGGCGGGGATACGTAACGTTCTCCGGACCGGCGCCCGACCCGGGAGCATCCACGCGGACCGTTTTTAGCGTTCCCACTTCGTACAGCGTGAAGGTGGAGCTGCCAACGATTGCCCGGCCCGGTTCGATGGAAATGCGGGGCGCGGTGATGCCAAGTCCGGCACACGTCGAACGGACGACGGCGGCCATCGCTTGAGCGATCTCGGCGGCAGGCCGTGGTGTGTCCACGGGTGTATAGGCAATGCCGTATCCCCCGCCGAGATCGAGCTCGGGAAGTGTGATGGAATATTTGGCCTGCATGGTGGCAAGGAAACCTAAGAGCTTTTCCGCCGCAAGGGCGAAGCCATCAGGCTCGAAGATCTGTGAACCAATGTGGCAATGCAGTCCCAAAAGCTCCACGCTCGCATAGGAGGTGGCAGCAGCTACGGCTTCCTCCGCTGCCGACAAGCCTGCTTGATCCGTGGAGTCCCCTGCCATGGAAAGGCCAAACTTCTGGTCCTCATGGGCCGTGGCGATGAACTCATGGGTGTGCGCATGGACGCCCGGTGTCAGGCGCAACATGACCTTGGCCGTTTCTCCGCGGTCCGAAGCGATTTTGGCCACGCGTTCGAGTTCGTCGAGGCTGTCCACAACGATCCTGCCAAGCTTCATGTCCAAAGCGCGGTTGATCTCAGCGTCAGACTTGTTGTTGCCGTGCAGGCCGAGGTTGGGCCCGTCGATCCCCGCGCGCGCAGCAACGGCCAGTTCCCCGCCGGAGCAGGTGTCCAGGCGAAGCCCTTCCTCCCGCACCCAGCTGGCAACTGCCGTGCAGAGGAAGGATTTACCGGCGTAATAGACGTCCACTCCCCCGCAGATGTCAGCAAAGGCCGCATCAAAGGCTTCCTTGAACGCCTTGGCACGGGACCGGAAATCCGTTTCGCTCATGACGAAGAGCGGGGTGCCGAATTGTTCCTTGAGATCCTTCACCGCGATGCCGTGGACCGTTAGTTCACCGTCGTCGTTCCTACCCACCCCCTCAGCCCACAGGGGCGACTGAAGTGCATTGAGATCTTCGGGGACGGCAAGCCATTCGGGCGCGAGAGGAGAAGGCTGCGCAGCGTCAGTATTCATGGCCTACATCCGTTCCGGCGCCGAAACGCCCAGCAGTTCGAGTCCGTTGGCAAGCACTTGGCTGGTGGCATCGTTCAACCACAAACGCGTACGGTTCACGTTCTGGACCGGCTCGTCCCCCAGCGGTGAAACCCGGCAGGCATCGTACCAGCGGTGATACGCGCCTGCGATGACTTCCAAGTGGCGGGCCACGCGATGGGGTTCCCGCAACTCGGCCGCCTTGGCGATGATGGAGGGGTAGCTACCGAGATAGGACAGCAACTCATTCTCCGTGGGGTGGTCCAGCAAGGAAGCATCGAAGGCATCGGTTCCGTCAACTGTCCGGTGCACTCCCGCCTCGGCGGCATTCCGCGCTGTGCCCCGTGAACGGGCATGGGCGTACTGGACGTAAAACACCGGGTTCTCGTTGCTGTTCTTTTTCAAGAGTTCCGGGTCAAGGGTCAACGGCGAATCGGCCGGGAAGCGGGCCAAGGAGTAGCGCACCGCATCTTTGCCAAGCCAGGAAATGAGGTCCTTGAGTTCGATGATGTTGCCGGCGCGCTTGGAGAGCTTGGCGCCATTGACGGATACCAGCTGGCCGATCAGGACCTCGATGTTGACCTCGGGGTCATCCCCTGCACAGGCCGCAATGGCCTTGAGGCGGTTAATGTACCCATGGTGGTCCGCTCCGAGCAGATAGATCTTCTCGGTGAAGCCACGGTCCTTTTTGGACAGGTAATACGCAGCGTCCGCAGCGAAGTACGTGGGCTCTCCGTTGGCCCGGATCATGACGCGGTCCTTGTCGTCGCCAAAATCGGTGGTTCGCAGCCATACGGCGCCCCCGTCATCGAACACATGGCCTTGTTCGCGAAGGCGCGCGACGGCAGATTCGATCGCACCGGCGTCGTGCAGTTCTTTTTCCGAAAAGAAGACGTCGAACTCAACGCCAAACTCTGCAAGCGTGGCCTTGATGTCCGCCATTTGTGCCTCGTAGGCTGCCGCGCGGATAACCGGCAACGCGGCCTCGTCCGTCAACTCCCGAATACCGGGGTGGGCCTTGAGGACCTCGTCTCCGAGTTCGCGAATGTATTCGCCCGGATAGCCGCCTTCCGGAACCCCACGCCCGTGAAGGCGGGACAGCACCGAGTTGGCGAATACGTTCATTTGCGAGCCGGCGTCGTTGATGTAGTACTCGGCAGTGACGTCCGCCCCCGATGCGCGCAGCACGCGGGCGATGGCATCGCCCAAGGCGGCCCAGCGCGTGTGTCCAATGTGCAGCGGACCGGTGGGGTTGGCCGAAACGAACTCCATGTTGACCACGCGGCCCGCGAGCGCCTGGTTGGTGCCGTAGCTCGCTCCAGCTTCCACGATGGCCTTGGCGAGGGCCCCCGCGGCGGCCGCGTCAACGGTGATGTTCAGGAATCCCGGACCTGCGATGTCGACGCGTGTAACACCCGGAATGGCTTGCAGGTGGTTGCTGAGGATGCCTGCGAACTCCCGGGGACTCATTCCGGCCTGCTTGGCCAGTTGCAACGCAATGTTGGTGGCCCAGTCCCCGTGCTCCCTGTTCTTGGGTCGCTCGACGCGCACGGCATCCGGCACGGCAGTTTCCATCAAGGCGATGTCGCCGGCGGTGATGGCGTCCTTTAGGCAGGCGGATATGGCAGCAGAGAGTTCTTCGGGAGTCACGCATCTAGCCTACCGGGGGCCCACAGAGACGGGGAATTGATGCTCGTTTATGTGGAAAAATTGATCAGGGACTGAACCATTACACATGATTCGACGTTATGAATGACGTAAGAGTTGGCCGCGAGCGCCATCCAGTTCCGAACCCTACAAGTTACCGATTCTTGTCCAGCTGAAACGAGCAGATCCATGACTACGCCACTTCGCAAGAGTTTTTACGTCGGTATTGCGGGCCTGTCCATCGTGGGGTCGGCGGCCGGGTGTGCGCCGTCGTCGGCAGCACCCTCCCAGCCGACCCAGTCGGCACCGGCCGGCTCGGCACCCACGTCACATTCAGGCTCGGGGTCAACATCGGGGTCCACATACAAAGACGGCACCTACAGCGCGGACGGAAACTACACATCGCCCAACGGCCAGGAGACGGTAGGGGTTCAGCTCACCCTCACAGGCGGCAAGGTCTCCGCGGTGAACATCACCACCCACCCATCCAACCCCAACACCAAAAAGTTCCAGGGTGAGTTCGCCAGCGGCATCGCCGCGCAGGTGGTGGGCAAGGACATCGATTCGCTCAACGTCTCGAAAGTCGCCGGTTCCTCGCTGACCTCAGGCGGTTTCAATGACGCGGTCCAACAGATCAAGTCCCAGGCCAAGTAGCCACCATGCCGCACCCGGGCTGGAGTGCTTTCAGTTTCGAAGGAATTGGAACACACTGGGAAATTTCCACCCCGCAGGTTCTGGGTGCTGACATCAGGCAACAGCTCCGTGATGAGGTAGGCAAGTACGACAAGACGTACTCCCGATTCCGGGCTGACTCCTTGGTCGCTTCCCTTTCGCAACGCCCGGGAACCATCACACTGCCGGGGCACGCCGTGGGTCTCCGGAACCTCTACTCGAGGCTCTATTTGCTCACGGGCGGAGCCATGACTCCCCTCATTGGCGCGAGTTTGGAGCGGCTCGGCTACGATCCCGAATACAGCCTGAGGCCCACAGGCGGTCCCTTGCCCCCGCCTCCATGGGAAGACGTCCTGGCCTGGAATGGCACCTCCCTCACAGCCAAGGAGCCCCTTGTCCTCGATATAGGAGCTGCCGGAAAAGGGCAGCTTGTGGACCTGCTCGGCGGCCTCCTGGTCTCGGCGGGCTTCGCCGACTTCCTCGTCGATGCCAGCGGGGACATGCTCCACTCCGGGCGCCATCCTGTGACCATCGCGTTGGAACATCCATACAACCGGAAGCAGGCGATCGGGACCGTGGTATTGGACAACTCCGCACTGTGCGCATCAGCAAATAATCGGCGTGCCTGGGGAGACGGACTTCATCACGTCCTCGATGGAACCACCGGCCAGCCCATCCGAACCACCGTGGCAACGTGGACGATGGCGGCGAGCACCATGGAAGCCGATGCCTTGGCCACAGCGCTCTTCATGGTTGAACCGACCGTCCTGGAAGAACATTTCGCGTTCTCCTGGCTGCGGGTATCTTCCGGCGGAGCTGCCACATTTTCCAGCGCATTTGAGGGGAGACTGTTCACATGAATGCCTTGACGTCACGGCTGGATACCTGGTTAGGCCGCTTCACCATGTACCGGCTCATTTTCTGGGTCCTCTTGGTTTTGGTGGTCTACAGCATGGTGCTGAACGCGTTGGGATGGTTGACGTTCGGCCTTCCTGAAATGGTGGTCCATCTACTCCTCTGCCTCGGCGTCACCTATGTATCCAACCGCCTGCTGGGGCTGGTTTTCGGTCTACGTCCCCACTCGGAGTCCTCGCTCATCACCGGGTTGCTCCTCTATTTCCTGTTCTGGCCCAGCCTTGCCACTACGGATATGGCGGGTGTGGCGCTGGCATGTGTGATGGCCAGCGTCTCCAAATACGCGCTGGCGTTCCGGGGGCGGCACATTTTCAATCCCGCAGCAGCCGGAGCTTTCATCACGGGGCTCACCGGGCTCAATATCGCAACATGGTGGGCTGCGACGCCAGCCATGCTGTGGCTCCTGCTTCCCGGGGTGGCCTTGGTCCTTCATCGGACCCGCAAAAAGCTGATGGCCCTGGTCTTCCTGGTCGTCGCCACCAGCATCATCTCCACGGAACTTGTGAGCAGGGGCATGACTCTTGGCCAAGGGCTATGGCAGCCATTGGCTCAGCGTCCACTGCTGTTTTTCGCCGGGTTCATGCTTGTGGAACCCCTCACGCTGCCTCCGCGCCGGTGGCAACAACTGGGGCTTGCCGCCGTCGTCGGTATCGTTTTTGCCGTCCCCTACAACCTGGGAGTCGTGGCGAACTCCCCCGAACTGGCGCTGCTGTTCGGTAACCTGCTTGCTTTCCTGATGGGGCAGCGTGGGCGTGTGCAACTGATTTTCAGGGGCTCGCGCGCCTTGACGCCAGCCACCACGGAGTTCACGTTCGAGCCGGCTCGTCCCGTTCGGTTCTCGCCCGGACAATTCATGGAGCTGAACTTGCCTCACTCCGGATTTGACGGGAAAGGACGCCGACGTGTCTTCAGCATCAGCAGTGCCCCTGACGCCCCCGAAATAACGTTTGGTGTGGGAACCACGGAGCCTCTTTCACCGGCGAAGCGGGCTTTGTCTGCCCTTCGTCCTGGTGACTCCATCTCGGCTACCGCTGTGGGCGGAGATTTCCTCCTGCCACGCGACGCCGCCAAGCCGGTACTGCTGATCGCTGCGGGAATCGGCATCACGCCTTTCCTCTCGCACCTGGCCTCCAACCACTCCGGCCGTGACATCGTGCTCCTGTACTTGGCTCCCGGCCGGGAGGAACTGGCCGGCGTTGAGCAATTGCGGGCGTCCGGCGCGAAAGTCATTGCCCGCTTGGCGGACGGCTCCACCCCACCGGAGTTCATGGTCGACGCCGGGACCGCACGGATAGACTCCACGCGCCTGGCTGAGCTGGTACCGGACATCCGGGACCGGGCGGTATACGTCTCGGGATCTCCGGCTAATGTTCTCGCCTTGCGGGCAACAGCCCGAACGGCCGGCGCCGCACAGGTCCACGTTGACTCCTTCGCAGGATACTGACCACACAGAGAGCGATCCGCCGGTGCCTTGGAGCCCGGTTCCCCTGCCGTGGAATTTCCTGTGCGGCGCGGCGGCTGCTAAGCTCTAGGACGTCCCACCGGCAACGGAGGGAAACCCTGAATGCCCTCGTAGCTCAGGGGATAGAGCGTCTGCCTCCGGAGCAGAAGGCCGTAGGTTCGAATCCTATCGAGGGCACCGAAGATACCCCGCCAGTCCTGCTGGCGGGGTATTTGCGTTTCTGCGCCGCAAGGAATTCCGGGCTTGCCGGGTCAAGAGCGCCAAATTGTCGGTGACCGCTCCTAGGCTGTTGGCACTTGGTCGTTATCGATAGCCATAGGGGTCCGCTGTGATGTGTTCAATTGTCCCGCCATACATGCTGCGCAAGCTTGCTGTGCAAAACGAACCGCGGCTGCAGGCGGTGGCGCAGGCTGCCAAGGAATCGCTGCTGCACCTGAAGAACCTGCAAGCAGTCCGCTCGGCACCTCTCCCCCCAGCGCCGCCGAGCGCACGGCAATCGAAGCCCGGGCCACCGAATCGAACCATTTACGACGCCGAATCCGGGCAGACCCTGCCGGGGCGCCTCCTGCGGAAGGAGGGCGAGCCGGCTGTCACTGACATTGCTGCGGACGAAGCGTATGACGCCCTCGGTGACACCCACCGCCTTTACGCCGACATCTACGGCAGGGACTCCATCGACGACGCCGGCCTGGCGTTGGATGCTTCCGTCCATTACGGAAGGCTTTACGACAACGCCTTTTGGGATGGGAGCCAAATGGTGTTCGGCGATGGTGACGGAGAGATCTTCCAACGCTTCACCAAATCCGTGAGCGTTATCGGCCATGAGCTCACCCACGGCGTTACCCAATATTCGGCAAACCTCGCCTACCGTAACCAAGCGGGGGCGCTCAACGAGTCCATGTCCGACGTCTTTGGCGTCCTCGTGGAGCAGTACGCAAAAAAGCAATCAACCCAAGAGGCAAGCTGGCTGATCGGTGAGGGTTTGTTCACCGATCAGGTCCAAGGAGCAGCCTTGCGGTCTATGAAAGCCCCAGGAACTGCCTACGACGACGACGTGCTCGGGAAGGATCCGCAGCCGGACTCCATGGATGCCTATGTGAAAACCAGTGCCGATAACGGCGGCGTGCACATTAACTCGGGCATTCCCAACAGGGCTTTTTACCTGGTGGCCTCGGAATTGGGCGGAAACGCATGGGAGTCGCCCGGGCAGATCTGGTACCAGTCCCTGACCGGCGGATCCTTGCCTGCAACGAGCACGTTCGGCAAGTTTGCCAAGGTCACTGCTGCGACGGCTACGGAAATCTTTGGCGAGGGTTCCAAGGAGCATGACGCCGTCATGAAGGCGTGGGAGACTGTGAAGGTCAAGGTTTAGCCGTCGCTGGGCTGCGAGGCTTCACTACCCCGCGGCCCAACTGGCGCCAGGTAATCAACAAGAAGTAGCCGGGTCATGAAGATCACCGTTCAACGCAGTGGGGGCTTCGCCGCCATGACGCTTCTCTGGAGTGTGGAGGCAGTTTCACCTGACGACAAGCAACGCTGGATGCCGATTGTCGAAGCGTGTCCTTGGGATGAAGTTATGAGCCAGCGGCAACCACGGGGAGAACCCGGACAACCGGACCGTTTCACCTACTCCATCCGGGCAGGGCAACGCCGGGCCACCCTTCCCGAGCACGAAGTCACTGGCCCATGGCAGCAGCTCATTGAATGCGCCAAGGCCGAGGGCTCAGAGTCGCGCGGCCAGATCGGTGGCCGGCTTTAGGCTGGGTACAGGGTGATTCCGGCGAGGGCGTTGGCGAAGGCGCTGAGGTAGCGACACCGGGTAGCGACCCCGGTAGGGCACCCATGCGGCCGCAGCAGTAGACTGACAGCAGCCATGACACTTCAAATTTCCTACCCTGCCGAGCTGCCCGTCTCAGAGCGCCGCGAGGATCTGATGGCGGCCATCGCCGCCAACCAAGTAACCATCATCGCCGGCGAGACCGGTTCAGGTAAGACCACGCAGATACCTAAAATGTGCTTGGAACTTGGGCTGGGAGAGAAGGGCCTGATCGGGCACACACAGCCACGCCGGCTCGCGGCACGCACCGTTGCCGAACGCATAGCCTCGGAGCTCGGCGTCGAAATGGGCCAGGAGGTCGGATTCCAGGTCCGGTTCACTGGCGAGGTCAGCGCGGCGACCAAGGTCAAGTTGATGACCGATGGCATCCTCCTCGCCGAGATCCAGCGCGACAAGCTGTTGCGCAAGTACAGCACCATCATCATCGATGAGGCACACGAGCGCAGCCTTAACATCGACTTCATCCTGGGCTACCTCAAGCGCGTCCTGCCCCAGCGGCCCGACCTCAAGGTCATCATCACCTCGGCCACGATCGACCCGGAACGATTTGCCAAACACTTCGGCAGCGACGATCAGCCCGCTCCGATCATCGAGGTCTCCGGCCGCACCTACCCGGTGGAAATCCGGTACCGCCCGCTGTCCCAGCCCGCACGCACGGACGAAGCCGGAGCGGACGATGCCGGCTCGGACGATGAGCTGGAAGAGGACCGGGACCCGCTGGATGCCGTGTGCGACGCCGTGGACGAGCTCGCCAAGGAAGCCCCCGGGGACATCCTCATTTTCTTCTCGGGCGAACGCGAAATCCGGGACGCCGCTGAAGCAATCAATGGCCGCATCCAAAGCAACAGGCGGCTGGCGGGGACCGAAGTCCTCCCCCTCTTCGCCCGGCTCAGCCTGCAGGAACAGCACCGGGTCTTCAACCCCAACGGCAAGCGCCGCATCATCCTTGCCACGAACGTAGCCGAGACGTCACTGACCGTGCCCGGGATCAAATACGTGATCGACACAGGCACCGCCCGGATCTCCAGGTACTCGCACCGGACGAAAGTCCAGCGCCTGCCCATCGAGCGCGTGTCCCAGGCATCCGCAAACCAGCGTTCCGGCCGCTGTGGGCGCGTGTCCGAGGGCATCGCCATCCGCCTCTACTCGGAGGAGGACTACGAATCCCGTCCCCAATTCACCGACCCCGAAATCCTGCGGACCAACCTGGCCGCCGTTATCCTCCAGATGACCGCCATGGGCGTAGCACGAGGCCCGAAGGATGTGGAGAACTTCCCGTTCGTCGAGCCACCGGACTCCCGCGCCATCAACGACGGCGTGACGCTCCTGCGCGAATTGGGCGCACTGAACACGCCCAAAGCCAACGGCGTCACCCCCGCAACCCAGGATCGCCACGAGGACGGCAATAGCGGCCGAGGCCGTAACGGCCGGACGGGCAGCGGCAGCGGCCTGACCGCCGTCGGACATCAACTCGCGCAGCTTCCCGTGGACCCGCGTCTGGGCCGCATGATTGTTGAGGCTGGCAAACGGGGCTGTGTCCGCGAGGTCATGATCCTCGCCGCCGCGCTCACCATCCAGGACCCGCGCGAGAGGCCGACGGACAAGCAGCAGCTCGCCGCCGAGAAACACGCCCGTTTCCGGGACGAAAACTCGGACTTTACGGGGTTCCTTAACCTCTGGAACTACGTCCAGGAGAAGCAACGTGAGTTGTCCTCCACCCAATTCCGGAAACTGTGCCGCAACGAGTTCATCAATTACTTGCGTGTCCGTGAGTGGCAGGACCTTTTCACCCAGCTTCGGCAACTAGCCAAGCCGTTGGGCATCACGCTTGATGCCAAGCGCGAGGCCGATCCAGTGGGCCATCACGAAAGCATCCACATCAGCCTGTTGTCGGGGCTGCTGAGCCACATCGGTCTCTTGGATGAGCGGAAGCGCGAATATGCCGGTGCACGCGGCACCCGGTTCGCGATCTTCCCAGGCTCGGCCTTGTTCAAGAAATCCCCCGCATTCGTCATGGCCGCCGAGCTGGTGGAAACCAGCCGGTTATGGGCCAGGGTTGCCGCGAAGTTCGATCCCCTGTGGGTTGAGCAGGTGGCTCCGGATTTGGTGAAGCGTTCGTACAGTGAGCCCCATTGGTCCTCCCGCCAAGGCGCGGTCATGGCCCACGAAAAAGTCACCTTGTATGGCGTTCCGATCATTCCCAGCCGCAGGATCAACTACGGCCGGATCGACCCGGACCTCTCCCGGGAACTGTTCATCCGCCATGCCTTGGTGGAGGGCGAGTGGAAGACCCACCACAAGTTCTTCCACCGGAACAGGGCCCTGCTGCAGGAGATCGAGGAACTCGAAACCCGGATGCGGCGCCGCGATATCCTCGTTGACGACCAAACGCTCTTCGAGTTCTACGATGCCCGGGTTGGCAAGGACGTTGTGTCAGAAAGGCACTTCGACAAATGGTGGAAGGACGCCCGCCAAACAGATCCCGCGTTGTTGGACTTCGACCAATCGTTCCTGATGAGCGAAGACGCCGAATCCCTGGACGAGTCGTCGTATCCCAAGACCTGGCTGCACAAAGGCTTTGAACTCCCCCTCAGCTACGAATTCCGCCCCGTGGCACCGGGCTCGGCGCCCAACCCGTCCGACGGCGTCACGGCGGAAGTTCCGGTGCTTTTCTTGAACCAACTCGATGACGCGCCGTTCCGCTGGCAGATCCCAGGGCAGCGAACAGAACTGGTGACGGCGCTCATCAAATCGTTGCCCAAGCAGATCCGTAAGAACTTCGTGCCGGCCCCGGACGTTGCACGGCAGGCGACGGCGGCCTTGGAGGCGGATTTCAACCCGGCCACAGACGAGCTGGAACCATCCTTGGAACTTGTCCTGCGGCGCCTCCGCGGCCACGTCATTCCACCCGGCTCCTGGAACTGGGAAGCCGTGCCCCCACACCTGCGCGTGAGTTTCAAGGTGGTGGACAGCAAGGGCAAGGTTCTGGACGAGGGCAAAGACCTATCAGCCCTGCAGGAAAGGCTGGCCCCGGCCACGCGCCGTGCCATTGCTGAATCCCTCGGTGCCACCCCCGCGACGACGACGCGGGCCAAGGCCGGCACGGGAAGAGGCGCTTCGAACTCCCAACCCCCGACGACGGGCACGGCCAACGCCGGTCCCAGCACTGACGGTGTGGTCTCCGAGCGCACAGGCATCACCGCATGGGACTTCGGCACAGTGGACCGCCAGGTCACCCGGACGGTGAAAGGACACGACGTCACCGGTTTCCCCGCGATCGTGGACGAAGGCAAGTCCGTGGCCCTCCGGGTTTTCCAGACCCGGCAGGAACAGGAAGCTGCGATGCGTGGTGGCGTGATCCGTCTCCTGGCCCTTCGTATTCCTTCACCGGACCGATACGTGCTGGAGCACCTGAGCAATACGGAAAAGCTCACCTTCAGCCAGAACCCGCACGGCTCCGTGAGTGCGTTGATCGCTGATTGCGCACTGGCCGCCATCGACAAGCTCACCCCCCAGGCCCTCCCTTGGGACAAACAGGCTTTCGATGACCTGTACGAAGCTGTCCGGGCGGAACTGATCGATACGGTGTTCACGGTGACCGCCGTCGTCGAGCGTGTTTTGGCCAGTACGCGAAGAATCCAGAAGCAGCTTAAGGCCAGTTCAAGCCTGCCACTCATCAGCGCCCTCAATGACATGAAGAGCCAGTTGGAGCAATTGGTCTTCCCTGGTTTTGTGGCACAGACGGGCTACGCCCAGTTGAGCCAGCTGCCGCGATACCTGCAGGCCATCGAGAAGCGGCTGGAGAAGCTTCCGGGGAACGTCCAACGTGACAGCCTCAACATGGCCGTCATCCAAGCTTTGGAGGACGACTACGACGACGCGGTGTCGGCCCTGCTGCCCGGGCGCCGGACAGACCCCGAGTTAACCCGGGTGCGCTGGATGATCGAAGAGCTGCGTGTGAGCCTCTTCGCAGTGGAGCTCGGCACGGCGTACTCCGTCTCCGAGAAGCGCATCAGGACCGCACTGAACCACGCGCTGGCCCCCGCCTGACGGGAAACCCCGCCTGAGGGACAACGGAGCCTGAGGGGACAACGAAAAATCCCGGCGGTGCTGGATCAGCACCGCCGGGATATCTCAGCCGGGATATTTCACATGCACGGCTCAGTCTGCCGGGACAGCCTCGTGGTGGCCTGCCGCACGCAGGGCAGCCCGCAGTTTGACGGCCGTGGCGTCCATGACCGCCGGGTCCGGACTGTGGTCGGCGTTATGCACCTCGAAGTCCGCTGTGGAATAGGCGGGCCATACATGCACGTGCAGGTGGTCCACCTCGAAGCCCTCCATCAGGACGCCTACGCGCTTTGCGGAAAACAACTCTTCCTGGACTTTTCCAATGCTCTGGGCCACATCCATGACCTTCCCCAGAAGCTCCGGGCTCGCGTGGGTCCAGGAGTCGACTTCTTCCCGGGGCACCACCAGGGTGTGGCCTTGGGTGAGCGGGGCGATGGTCAGGAAGGCCACTACGTCCTTATCCTTCCAAACAAAGCGGCCAGGGATCTCCCCATTGATGATCTTGGTGAACAGCGTGCTCATACGTCCGCCTTCTCCGATGGTTGGTGGAGGGTTGAGGCGTCGAGCACGAAACGGTACTTGACGTCGCCGGCAACCATCCGGTCATACGCCTCGTTCAACTGATCGCCAGCAACGATTTCAATCTCGCTGGCCACCCCATGATCGGCACAGAAATCCAACATCTCCTGGGTTTCGGCGATGCCCCCGATGAGGGAACCTGCATAGGCGAGCCTGCGCCTGATGAGCAGACCGGGGCTTACCGGGGGCATGTCGCCAGCGGGCAGCCCAAGCTGGAAGAGCGCACCGTCCAAGCGAAGGGTGAGGAAGTAGGGATTGAGGTCGTGGGGCGCGGCCACGGTATCGATGATGACGTCGATGCTGCGGTTCGCTGCAGCCATGGCGTCGGCATCCTTGGACAGGACCACCCGATCAGCTCCCAGTTCACGGGCAGCCTCGAATTTTGACTCCGAGGTGGTGAAGACAGTGACCTCTGCGCCCATGGCCTTGGCGATCTTGACAGCCATGTGGCCCAACCCGCCGAGCCCAACAACGCCTACCGAGTCACCCTCTTCCACTTCGAAATACCGCAGCGGCGAAAAGGTGGTGATTCCTGCGCACAGCAGTGGCGCTGCGGCAGCGGGGTCGAGACTTTCGGGGATGCGAAGCACAAAGCGACGGTCCACTACTACCGACGTCGAATAGCCGCCTTGGGTGACGGCGCCTCCGTTCCGGGGGTCGGCAGCACCGTACGTGCCGGTGTTGCCGCGTTCACAATACTGTTCCAGTCCGTCCAGGCAGCTCTCACATTCGCGGCAGGAGTCCACCATGCAACCGACGCCCACGCGGTCTCCGGGAGCGAAGTCCTCGACGGCGGCACCGACACGCGTCACGCGTCCGACAATCTCATGCCCCGGAACCAGGGGGTACGTAGGCATACGCCATTCGGCGCGGACCGCGTGTACGTCGGAGTGGCAAAGTCCGCAGAACTCGATGGCGATCTCGACATCGTCTTCTTTCGGGGCGCGCCGGGCAACCGTCAGCGGAACGAGTCCACTATCTGGAGACGTTCCTCCATAGGCCGCAGCGAGCATTTGTGTGCCGGGGGCGGACTCGCTGGTGTCAACAGTGATGGGTTTGGCAAGGGGCGGGGGTACAGGGCGTCCGGGGGTCATGCCTCGACGCTACTCCCGGTTGATGCACCAGTGCCAGTTGAACCGCTGCTCAGCGGTATCTCGTCCACTACCCCGGGGCCGCCAAAGGGCCCGCTTCCAACAACCACAGGGTTCGCATCATGTTGGGACCATTGCGAGAAGGACCCCGGAAAGAGCGCTGCTTGGAATCCGGCGATTTCAAGGGCAGCAATCTGGTGGGCGGCCGTTACTCCGGAACCGCAATAGACCGCAACGTCGCAGGAACCATCGATCCCCAAATCCGCGAAGGCCGTCCGCAACGCCGCCGCAGGGAGGAACCGGCCATCAGCCTCGAGATTGAGGGTGGTGGGGGCGCTTACGGCCCCGGGGATGTGGCCGGCCTTGGGATCTATAGGTTCCACTTCGCCCCGGTAGCGCTCACCGGCACGGGCATCGAGCAGCACACCTTTGCTGTGCCACCGCGATGCCTGTTCCTCGGTGATGATCGGCATTCCGGCCTCCGCGAGGTTGACGCTCCCTGGCACCACGTCCCGGTCACCGGTTTCCATACCGAAGCCCGCTGCGCGCCAGGCGGTAAGGCCGCCGTCGAGCAGGTAGACCGACTCGATACCCGCATTGCGCAACATCCACCAAGCACGGGCAGCAGCCATGCTGCCGCTGTTGTCGTACGCCACCACGGTGTCGCCGTCGTTGATGCCCCAGCGGCGCGCCGACGCTTGGAAGCGTTCCTGCGACGGCAAGGGGTGCCGTCCGAGGCCAGGCTGCGCGGGATCGGCCAGCTCAGTGGGCAGGTCAACGTAAACGGCACCTGGAAGGTGGCCTGCGAGGTATTCGTCATGGCCGTCAGCCCGGCCCAAGACCCAGCGGACGTCCAAGAGTACGGTCCGCTCCCCTGCTGCGAGGCGGCGGTGGACTTCAGCGGCGTCCATCAAGGTGGTCATGGGCTCTCCTCCACGTCGGCGGTTAATAGTCAGCGTCCCCGGTCAGGAAACTGTGTTCGGGCTGCCGTTTTCCAGCCTAGGCTTATCCGGTGAGCAAATCGTGTATTCAGGACAGAGCGTGGGCCAACAAGGCGATCGGCAAGATCGAAGCCGAAAACAACCGCTCTGCGGACACACACCTCTACGCCGTCCCGTTGCCCGAACATTGGGGCGTGCAGCTGTACCTGAAGGACGAGTCGACGCACCGCTCCGGTAGCCTCAAGCATCGCTTGGCGCGTTCGTTGTTCCTGTACGGCATCGTCAACGGCTGGATCACGGAAGGGACCACCATTGTGGAGGCCTCCAGCGGAAGTACCGCGGTCTCCGAGGCATACTTTGCCCGGCTCCTTGGTCTGCCATATATCGCCGTCATGACCAAGACCACCAGCCCGGAGAAGATCGCACTGATCGAGGACTTCGGCGGTTCCTGCTTGTTCGTGGATCACGCCTCAGAGGTGTACGCAGTTGCTGAGGAAACAGCCCGAACGGCTGGCGGACACTACATGGACCAGTTCACCTACGCAGAACGCGCCACGGACTGGCGCGGGAACAACAACATCGCCGAATCAATCTTCGAACAACTCGCCATGGAAGAACACCCTGTCCCGGAATGGATCGTCGTGGGGGCCGGCACCGGCGGTACCAGCGCGACCATTGGCCGATACCTGCGGTACAACCGCCATAGCACCAGGCTCGCTGTTGTGGACCCGGAAAACTCAGCCTTCTACCCGGCGTGGCGTGACGGGAACGCTGCCGCGGTCAGCGGCTTACCGTCGCGTATTGAAGGCATCGGACGGCCGCGGTCCGAACCAAGCTTCGTGCCTGCGGTCATCGACCACATGATCCAGGTGCCGGACGCGGCTTCGATAGCTGCAATGAGCCACCTGCGGAAATTCACCGGCATCCACGCCGGCCCCTCCACCGGCACCAACCTCTGGGGCGTCTGGCAACTGGTGGCCCAAATGGTGGCTGAGGGGCGCAGCGGCAGCATCGTTTCGCTCATTTGCGACGCCGGCGTCCGTTACGCAGGAAGCTATAACGACGCCGGTTGGCTCGCCGCGCATGGACTGGACCCCCTGCCTTACGAGGCCGTCCTGGACCAGTTCCACGAAACCGGTGTGTGGCCTGTCTAGACGTCCACGCTTCCGCCGGGAGCAATCGACTCGTAGGTCGTGCCATAGCGGGAGCCGATGCGCGCCACGTGTGCCTCGACAGCTCCCCTGCCCAGCTCGTTGAGCAGCCCATCATGGACGGGGAAGGCTCGGGGTGCCCTGACGGAGACGACAAAGTCCACTACCTCGGACACTTTGGACCATGGCGCGTGAAGGGGTACCAGCAGCGTCTTGACCTGGATTCCATCGGGCACCACGAAAGAATCGCCGGGGTGGAACACGTTGCTGTCCACGAGGTACCCGACGTTAGCCACCACAGGAATCTGTGCATGGATCAGGGCATGCTGGCCCCCGAAGGTGCGCACGTTGAAGCCGCCGGCATCAAACTCCGTACCGGGCTCTGCGGTGTGGATACGGGCAGCGATACCCTCATCGGAACCAGCGTCTTCGCGCAATGCCGCCGCTACGCCAGCGGGCGCATGGACCTCCAGTGTTGTGTTCTCGCGCAACGCGGCAACCACTGCCGGGCGGTCAATATGGTCGTTGTGCTCGTGCGTAACCAGTACCGCATGTGCCCCTGCCAGGGCCTCCTTCGACTCGGAAAATGTCCCTGGGTCGATGACCAGGACATGTCCTTCCTTCTCCAAACGGACACAGGCGTGGGTGTATTTGGTGAGCTTCATGTGCACAGCCTAGGGACGCTTCCTGACAGTTTCCAGACCGCTCCTGCTGGTAAAATCGGGGTTCACAGTATTCGGCGTTTGCCAGTTCGGCGTTTGCCGGTTTTCGGGAAGTGAGTCCTCCAATGCCACACGGCACCCATTCCGCCACAGGCGGGCCTACAGTGCCGGTGGCCGCAGCCGCCAAGGAGCAGCGCGTCACCAAGCAACGCCTGGCCGTCAGCGCCGCATTGGACGAGCTAGATGACTTCGTCAGCACCCAGGAGCTCTACAGGTTGCTGCAGAACAAAGGCATTTCGGTGTCGCTGGCTACGTCCTACCGCATCCTTCAATCATTGGCCGACGACGGTCTCATCGACGTTCTCAGGAACAGCGAAGGCGAAGCCGTGTACCGGCGCTGCGCGGTCACCGGCCACCACCATCACCTGCTCTGCCGCAACTGCGGGAAGGCCGTGGAAGTAGAAGCGCCCGCCGTCGAGACGTGGGCGGCCCGGACGGCGGCCGAGCATGGCTTCACTGAAGTTGCGCACACGGTTGAGATCTTTGGGCTCTGCCCGGAGTGCTCGGCGAAAAAGGCAGCTGGGGAACTTTAGGCCGCTGCTGTGGGCAACTCCCGGGAAACCCGGCCATTAAGTCCCCGGTTCGCCCGTACCTTCCCGATCACTCGGCACACCACGTAGGTAAGGAAAGACAACGTTGTCACGTAGGGGCTGATGGGTATCCTGCTGCCCAGTGCCAGCAAGATGCCGCCCACGGTCGCGGTCGTGGCGAAGACCACGCTGAGCAATACCACCAGTTTCGGTGAGGTGGTCACCCTCAGTGCCGCTGCCGCAGGGGTGATCAGCAAGGCCAACACCAGCAGGGCTCCCACAATCTGGATGGACAACGCAACGCTGATCCCCAGCAGCACCATGAATCCGATGGCGAGGGCCCGCACAGGGACACCCCGGGCTTCCGCCATCTCCGGGTCCACGCTGGCAAAGTTCAACGGCCGCCAAATGGCCGCGAGCGCGATCATCACTATCAGGGCGGTGACCACGAGCGCTTGCAGTTGAACGGTGTCAACGGACACGATCTGCCCGGTCAGCAGCCCGAATTTGTTAGCTGCCCGCCCCTCGTAAAGGGCCAGGAACAGAATGCCCAAGCCCAGGCCAAAGGGCATGATGACGCCGATGATCGAGTTTTTGTCCCTCGCGCGCACGCCCATGAATCCGAGGAGGACTGCTGCGGCCACGGAGCCGATCAGGGACCCCAGGATGATGTCAGCACCGATCAACAGGGCGAAGGCGGCACCGGCGAAGGAAAGTTCCGAAATGCCGTGGACGGCGAAAGCCAGGTCGCGTTTCATCACGAAGGTCCCCATCAGGCCCCCAAGAAGCCCCAGGACCGCACCGGCCCATAGGGAGTTCTGGACCAGGCCCAGCAGTTCCGCGTAGTCCTCGAAATTGAACACCGTGTGCAGGATGCTGTTGAAGTCCATCTAGAGCCCTTCCGCCGCGTGCGCGTCGTCATGGAAGTGCGTGGTTGCGTCCGGAAGCCCGACGACGACGATCCTTCCGTTGGCGTGGATGACCTCCACGTGGCTGCCGTAGAGATCGGACAAAACTTCGGTGGTCATGACTTCATGGGGCGGGCCCACCCTGAACCGGCCACCTGCCAGATAAAGGACCCTGTCCACATAGTCCATGATCGGGTTGATCTCGTGCGTCACGAAAACTACTGCGCTGTTGCGTTCGTGGCATTCCCTGTTGATCAAGGAACTGACGGCTTGTTGGTGGTGCAGGTCCAAAGACAGGAGCGGTTCGTCGCAGAGCAGCACTTGCGGCTCGGACGCCAGTGCCTGGGCAACCCGCAGCCTTTGCTGCTCCCCACCTGAGAGCTGCCCTACCGACACCTTGGCGTAGTCGCTGGCTCCCACGAGCTCAAGCAGTTCATCGATGCGGCGATTGGTCTTTCCGGCTGCAACCCGCAGGCCCCAACGGTGCCCGTCGAGGCCGAGGCCCACCAAGTCCCTGGCCCGCAAGGGAGTGTCCGGGGCGAAGGATTTCTGCTGCGGGATGTAGCCGATGCTCCTGCTTCCCCGCTCCACCGGATGGCCAGCCAGTGAAACAGTGCCCGCATGGAGTTCCTGAAGGCCCAGCAGGACTTTCAGGAAGCTCGTCTTGCCGCTCCCATTAGGGCCGAGAACTGCCAGGAACTCGCCGGGGTTGATGTCAAGGTCAAGGTCCCGCCACAAGGTCCTCTTTCCGAACTGCAGGCAGGCTCCGCGCAGGCTCACGGCCGGCGTCGAAAGTTGTCCGGTCATGGCAGGGCTACTTTCCAAGTGCGGCCGTCAGGGATTCCACGTTCTCAGTCATCCACTGAACATAGCCCTTGCCGTCGGGAAGCGTTTCGGAAAAGTTCACAACAGGTATCCCGGCAGCCTCCGCAGCCTGCTTGACCGCTTGGGTTTGCGGGCCCTCGGTCTGGTCGTTGTAAGCCAACAACCGGACACCTTTGTTCGCCATGAGGCCAGTGGTTTCCTTCATCACGGAGGCCGGGACGTCCGTGCCCTCTTCCACCGCGGCACTGAATGCTGCGGGGGTTTTGTTCTCCAAACCTGCTGCCTCCAAGAGATACAGCGGAACCGGTTCGGTGATCGCCACGGGCGCGTGGTTGTAGCGCTGTTCCAGGACCGAGAGTTTTCCCGAGAGTTCTGCCAGTTTGGCTTTGAACGCGGCCGAGTTGGCTGTAAATGCCGATGCCGATGCCGCGTCAAGCTTGCCCAGCTTGGCAGCTACTGCATCGGCGAGCTTGCCCATGGAATCGATGTTGTACCAAACGTGCTCATTGAATCCGTTGGTGTGCCCGTGGCCATCGTCGGCAGATGCGGCCGCGGACGGCGTCGTCGCCTCCAGGCCGGAGACATCAACGGCCTTGACCACGTGATCGGAACTGATCTTGGTCTCGTCGGCAATCTTCTGGACGAAGTCGTCATATCCGCCGCCGTTCTCCACCACGAGGCCAGCCTTGGAGACGGCCAGCTTGTCCTGCGCGCTGGCCTCATAAGAGTGCGGATCCTGGCTGGTCTTGGTGATGAGGGCCTTCACGTTGACCTTGTCGCCTCCGATCGCCTGGACGATGTCGCCGTAGACGTTGGTGGAGGTCACGACGTCCACCACTCCCGGAGTGGACTGGCCAGCTCCACTCGCATTGCCCGAACAGGAACTGAGCATGAGGGCTGCCATGCCGGCAGCAGCAACGATGGACAGGTGGGCGGCTGGGCGTCGCACAGAACCTCGGATCTACTCACAATGAGAATCAAACACGTTTACTGACGTTCCGAGTCTAGCCCTAAATGGGAATGATTCCTATTTAGGGCCAGACGGGCTAAGCCTCGGGAACGCCGTAGCGCCTGATCCCGGTCGCCTGGGTGGCATCCCGGATCTCTCCGACAAGTTGCTCGATCACATCTTCGAGGAACAGCACTCCTTGCGTTGCCCCGCCCGGGCCCAAAACGCGGGCCAAGTGGGAGCCGGTGCGTTGCATGACTGACATCGCCCGCTCGATTTCATCCTCCGGAGAAAGATTGGCCAGGGACCGGATCCGGCCCTCGGCAATGGGATGCCTCCTGCCCTCCTCAGGGATGGACAGGATGTCCTTGACGTGCAGGTATCCGGCGAGTTCGCCGTCGTCGTCCACCATGGGGAAGCGCGAAAAGCCGGTCCGGCTGACGGCCTTCTCCACGTCGATGGGAGTCGAGGCTGTCCTCAGGACCACCAGGTCCTGCAGCGGCACCATGATGTGGGCTGCCGTGTGTTCGGAGAACTCCAACGCGCCGCTGAGCAAGCCTGCGTCGTCATCCACCAAGCCGTGGCGTGTGGACTCCTGGACGATGGACTGCACTTCTTCCAAGGTGAAGGAGGACGCGACCTCATCCTTGGGTTCAATTTTCATCAACCGCAGGATGTGGTTTGCCAGCCAGTTCAACGACCAAATGACGGGTTTGACGAAGCGGCCGATCCACATGAGCGGAGGCGCCAACATCAACGCGGCTTTGTCCGCCAAGGACACTGAGATGTTCTTGGGCACCATCTCGCCGAACGTCACGTGCATGAACGTGACAAAGAGCAGCGCGATCGTAAATGCAATGACGTCGGCCAGCTCAACAGGGACGCCCACAAGCTCCAACGGTGCCGCCAGCAGGTGGTGGATAGCAGGTTCAGCCACTTGAAGGATGAGCAGGGAACAAACCGTAATGCCCAACTGGGCACAGGCCAGCATGAGGGAAACGTTTTCCATGGCCACAAGAGTGGTTTGCGCCCTCTTGGAACCAGCCAAGGCCAACGGCTCAATCTGGCTCCGGCGTGCCGACATCACCGCAAATTCTGCGCCCACGAAGAAGGCGTTGCCGAGCAACAGGACTACCAGCCAAAAAATTCCGGCCCAGTCGTTCATGCCGCACCTTCTTGTGAATCGGCGTCCCGGCCCTCCGAAGGCGACGGATCTTCCTGCTCGATGTGGTGGAAGCAAATACGGTCGATACGCCGGCCATCCATCCGCGTGACCGCGAGTGTGCCGCCGTCGACCTCCACGACGTCGCCGACCTTGGCGATACGCCCCAGCCGGCTCATGACGTAACCGCCAACGGTCTCATAAGCGGATTCGTCCGGAACGGTGAGATTGGGAATCTGTTCGGACACCTCGTCCGGCCGGAGAAGCCCGGGAAAATACCAGTCCCCCGAAGCGCTCTGGAGCACACCCGGGCGGACCTTGTCGTGCTCATCTGCCACTTCGCCGACGATCTCCTCCACCAAGTCCTCCAACGTGGCGATACCTGCGGTTCCGCCGTATTCATCAAGCACGACGGCGAGTTGCAAGTTACCTTCGCGAAGTTCCGACAACAGCGCATCGAGGTGAATCGTCTCCGGAACCCGGAGTACCTCGGTCATGATGGCCCCGGCCTCTAGCTTTCCTCGCCGCTCGGCCGGAACGGCCACGGCCTTTTTGATGTGGACCACGCCACGGATGTCATCCGCGGAATCGCCGATGACCGGGAAACGGGAATAGCCCGTACGTCGTGCGGCGTTCAGGATCTCCGCAACCGGCTCGTCGGCGTCGATCGTTTCCATCCGGATGCGGGGCGTCATGACGTCAGCAGCTGAACGCCCGGAGAAGTTAAGCGTGCGGGCGACGAACGTTGCCGTCCCGGCGTCGAGCGTTCCCATTTCTGCCGAACGCCGCACGAGTGAGGCAAGCTCCGCAGGCGTCCGTGCACCCGAAATCTCTTCCTTGGCCTCCAGGCCGAAGAGGTTCAAAACTTTGTTCGAGAATCCGTTCAGAACCACGATGGCAGGCTTGAAGACAGCAGTGAACACGAGTTGCGGACGCGCCAAGCGTTTGCCCAAAGGGAACGCAAGGGCAATCGCCATGTTCTTGGGGACCAACTCACCCAAGAGCATGGACAGCAGTGTCGCAATGGCCATTGCGACCACGAGGGCGATGGAACGTGCCGCCTCGGGAGTGAGGCCCAGCAGCGCAAGGGGGCCCGTCAGCAGTTGGCCCACGGAAGGCTCCATGACGAAACCAGTCAACAGGGTGGTCAACGTAATGCCGAGCTGGCAGCTGGAAAGCTGGGTGGAGAGGGATTTAAGGCACCTGAGGAGTGGAGCCGCAGCCTCGTCACCGTTGTCTACCGCACGCTGGACGCTCGCTTGGTCAAGTGCGACCAGGGAGAACTCGACGGCCACAAAGAATCCGGTGCCAATAATCAAGGCAAAGCCGGCCAGAAGGAGGAACCACTCCACTTAGCGCACCCCACCGGATTCTTGGGAGGTCATCGGCAGGGAAATCGTCTGCGCAGCGGCGAAGGGCGGCACGTTGTGATGGGCATGTGAACGGGTGTTGCCGGCACGGGGGGCACGCTGCGCGGAGGTGCCCCGGAGGCTCCCCCGACAGTACCCAGGCCGGCACCTAGATTTACTGTCCATAAGGATTTCAGTCTACAGTCCGGGCGCTCCGGCACCCACGAAGTAGACCAGCATCTGGTGGCTCGCTACCAATACGAGCCCCAAATGTGGATACACACATGATTTAGATCACCACTATTGGCAGATAACCAAAGATCGTAACTAGACTGTCATGGGTCTGAGTTCGCGGGACCCGGACCCTGGCGCACGGTTGTGGAAGAGCAATTTTGGCCAGCGGGAAAATAACACTCATGGAAGAGGCGTATTTCAAGTGCCAGAGCAGCCAAGCCACCGTCTACCCGAGGAATTTGGCGGAAACGAGTGGCTCGTTGACGAACTGTACGAGCGGTACCAGCAGGACAAGAAATCGGTCGATAGCAAATGGTGGCCGCTCTTCGAATCCTTCGCTGCCGCAGACGGCCCTTCCTCCAACGGAACCTCCGCAGCTCCAGCAGCTGCCAACCCGACCACCCAAGTGCTTCCCGTGGTAACTCCGGCTGCAACTCCCCCGGCCGCTCCCAGCCAACCGGCTGCAGCACCGCCGGCGGCCGCTCCCAGCCAACCAGCCGCCGCGCCGGCGTCTGAGAAGAAGGCACCCGCCACCGCTGCCAAGGACGGAGCACGCCAACCCGCAAGCGCCAACGCCCCGGCTCCCGCCCCGATCCCGGCGCAGCTTCCCAAAAACACCAAAGCGCCCACCGCGCCCGAGGAAGATGTTGTTTCGGTCCTCCGGGGTCCTGCGAAAGCCATCGCCACCAACATGGTGACCAGCCTCGAAGTTCCCACCGCCACAAGCGTCCGGGCAATTCCCGCGAAGCTGCTCATTGATAACCGCGTGGTCATCAACTCAAACCTCGCCCGCGCCCGCGGCGGCAAGGTTTCCTTCACGCACCTGATCGGCTACGCCGTCATTCGCGCGCTCTCCCAGTTCCCCTCGATGAATGTCTACTACGACGAAATCGACGGCAAGCCGAGTGCTGTCCAGCCGGCTCACGTCAACTTCGGTATCGCCATTGACATGCCGAAGCCCGATGGCACCCGCCTTCTGATGGTTCCGAACATCAAGAAGGCCGAGACCATGGACTTCGCCGAGTTCTGGCACACCTACGAGGACCTCATCAAGCGTGCCCGCAATGGCAAGCTGACCGCGGATGACCACGCGGGCACTACTGTCTCCCTGACCAACCCCGGCGGCATCGGCACGGTGCACTCAGTGCCCCGCCTGTCCAAGGGGCAGGCGGCCATCATCGGCGTCGGCGCCCTTGACTACCCGGCAGAGTTCCAGGGTGCCAGCGAGAAAATCATCGCCCAGAACGCCATCAGCAAGATCCTGACACTGACCTCCACTTATGATCACCGCGTGATTCAGGGGGCAGGCAGTGGTGAGTTCCTCAAGCTCGTCCACCAGCTGTTGCTGGGCGCGCAGAATTTCTACGACGAGATCTTCGAAGCCCTCCGCATTCCTTACGAGCCCGTCCGCTGGAGCCCCGATCTGCAGGTGGACCCCGCTGACGAGATCAACAAGGTAGCCCGGATCCAGCAGTTGATCCACTCCTACCGGGTGCGCGGCCACTTGATGGCTGACACCGACCCCTTGGAGTACGTCCAGCGCAAGCACCCCGACCTCGACGTCCTGACCTACGGACTGACCCTCTGGGACCTCGACCGCGAATGGCCCACCGGTGGCTTCGGCGGTAAGCCGATGCTGAAGTTCCGTGACATCCTCGGCGTTCTTCGTGATGCGTACTGCAGGACCACGGGCATTGAGTACATGCACATCCAGGAGCCTGCAGAA
This sequence comes from Arthrobacter sp. efr-133-TYG-104, assembly GCF_030208915.1. NCBI lineage: Bacteria > Bacillati > Actinomycetota > Actinomycetes > Micrococcales > Micrococcaceae > Arthrobacter > Arthrobacter sp. efr-133-TYG-104. The sequence goes on along the minus strand of NZ_JARVTA010000007.1, from coordinate 21,164 downwards.
CGCAAGTGGTTCCAAGACCAGCTCGAACACCCGTACTCCAAGCCCAGTCGCGAAGAGCAACTGCGCATCGTCTCCAAGCTCAACGCAGCGGAGGCCTTCGAGACCTTCCTGCAGACCAAGTTCGTGGGCCAGAAGCGCTTCTCGCTTGAGGGCGGCGAATCCTTGATCCCGCTGCTCGACGCCGTCATCTCTGACGCCGCTGACGACGGGCTGGATGAAGTTGCCATCGGCATGGCACACCGTGGCCGCCTCAACGTGCTGACCAACATCGCCGGCAAGACGTATGCTCAGGTGTTCCGCGAGTTCGAAGGCACCCAGGACCCGCGTTCGGTTCAGGGCTCCGGTGACGTCAAGTACCACTTGGGCACTGAGGGCACCTTCACCTCGGACAACGGCAACCAGACCAAGGTCTATCTGGCCGCGAACCCCTCCCACCTTGAGGCGGTGGACTCTGTCCTTGAAGGCATTGTCCGCGCCAAGCAGGACCGCCTGGACCAGGGCGAGTCCTTCCCGGTGCTTCCCATCATGGTTCACGGAGACGCTGCGTTCGCCGGTCAGGGGGTCGTCGCTGAGACCCTGAACCTGTCGCAGCTTCGTGGCTACCGCACCGGCGGCACCATCCACGTCATCGTCAACAACCAGGTTGGCTTCACCACGGCGCCGTCGTCCTCGCGTTCGTCGACCTACTCCACGGACGTCGCCAAGATGATCCAGGCACCGGTCTTCCACGTGAACGGCGATGACCCGGAGGCGGTAGTCCGCGTTGCACAACTCGCCTACGAGTTCCGTCAGCGTTTCCACAAGGACGTCGTTATCGACATGGTTTGTTACCGTCGTCGTGGCCACAACGAGGGCGACGACCCCTCGATGACCCAGCCGCTGATGTACAACCTGATCGAAGCGAAGCGTTCAGTCCGCAAGCTGTACACAGAGTCACTCATCGGCCGTGGAGACATCACGGAAGAAGAAGCCGAGCAACTGCTCCGCGATTACCAGGAACGCTTGGAGCGGGTCTTCGCCGAGACCCACGCAGCCCAGACCTCGCCGATTCCGATCATCACGGGAGATTCCGCGGCTGTTTCGGATATTGAGCGCCCCATCGCCCAGCAGGCCGATTTTGGCACTAACTCGCCTTCTTCCACGGCCATTTCCGCCGAGACGCTCGCGCGCATCGGCAAGGCCCACTTGGAGATTCCGGAAGGCTTCACCGTGCACTCCAAGCTCAAGCAGCTCCTGGAGAAGCGTGAGCAGATGTCCCGTGAGGGTGGCATAGATTGGGGCTTCGGCGAAATTGCTGCCTTTGGCTCCCTCATCATGGAAGGCGTCCCGGTACGCCTTGCCGGACAGGACTCCCGTCGCGGTACCTTCGTCCAGCGCCATGCGGTGTTCCATGACCGTGCCAACGGCAATGAGTGGCTGCCCCTGGGCAACCTTTCAGATGACCAAGCCAAACTGTGGATCTACGATTCCCTGTTGTCCGAATACGCGGCCATGGGCTTCGAATACGGCTACTCGGTAGAGCGTCCGGATGCATTGGTCCTGTGGGAAGCGCAGTTCGGTGACTTCGTCAACGGCGCCCAGACCATCATCGATGAGTTCATCTCTTCGGCTGAACAGAAGTGGGGCCAGCGTTCCTCACTGGTGCTCATGCTGCCTCACGGCTACGAAGGACAGGGTCCGGACCACTCCTCGGCACGCATCGAGCGTTTCCTCCAGATGTGCGCCGAAGACAACATGATCGTGGCCAACCCCACCACCGCGGCTTCGCATTTCCACCTGTTGCGCCGCCAGGCTTACAGCCGCCCGCGCAAGCCGTTGATCATCTTCACGCCAAAGCAGCTGCTCCGCCTCAAGGGTGCCGCATCCGCCGTCGAAGATTTCACCAATGGTGGCTTCAGGCCGGTCATTGCCGATCCCGAGGTGCAGCCCGCGAACGTGGAGCGGGTCATCCTGGTATCGGGCCGCTTATACTACGACCTCTTGTCCAACCGACAGAAGTCCGGCGACACGTCCACCGCGATCATCCGGGTGGAGCAGCTGTACCCGCTGCCAAAGGCCGAGATCGACGCCGAGCTGGCCAAGTACCCGAACGCGGACATCGTGTGGGCACAGGACGAGCCTGCCAACCAGGGCCCTTGGCCGTTCATGGGCTTGAACTTGGCTCCCGAGCTCGATCGCAAGCTTCGCTTGGTGTCGCGTCCCGCGTCGGCGTCCACTGCTGCGGGGTCCATGAAGCGGCACGCCGCTGAACAGGATGCCCTGATCAAGCAGGCATTCGACCACAAGTAAAAACGAAACTGCCCGGCCGGAGGAGCGATGAGCGCGCCTCAGGCCGGGCAGTTCTGTTTAATGGGACAGGTACCCGGCTCAGGCTTGGGTGGTGATCCCGGGATCGCGCAAGGACCGTAACGAGGGTGAAGAGGTAACCGTGGAAGACAGGAAGCTGCGCATCGCAGCTGTAGGAGATGAACTGCTGGCGGGCTTGGGCGACCCCCGTGCCTTGGGTTGGCTCGGGCGAGTACTGGCCCGTACACCCCAGGATTCTGTTGTCGTGGAGAGCTTTTCCCTCCCCTGCCCCATGGAAGGAACCGAAGGCCTCGCCGCGCGATGGCAGGATGAAGCCGGACGGCGATTCAGCGACAGACACGAGAATCGATTGGTGATCGGCCTCTCCGGCCGCGACGTCGAGTTCGGTTTGTCCACTGCCCGCAGCCGGTTGAACTTGGCAAACATCCTCGACGGCGCGTCGCACAGCAGCGTGGAAGTCTTCGTGGTGGGTCCCCCGCCCACGTTGGATCCTGCACGGAACAAGCGGCTTGCGGAACTCAACACCGCCTTCGCTGATGTCACCACCAGGCGCAACCACCATTACGTGGATACGTTCTCGCCATTACTCAACCACGAGCAATGGCGGACGGACCTGGCTGCCAACGGCGGAACGCCAGGCCAGGCCGGCTACGGCTTGATTGCCTGGCTCGTACTGCACCGAGGCTGGTTCCAGTGGCTCAATATCGCCCAACCGGAATAGCACCCTGGCGTCTTTCGAACTGCGGTAAGTGCCTAAGCGCGGCAGGCCACCCACCGCCGGTTCGCGGCGCAGCACCCGGGTGTGCGAAACTGGAGGGCAGCTTTATTGAGTATCAATCCTTGAAGGAGGCCAGCTATGAGCAAGCGTGCACGTAAGCGTCGTGACCGTAAGCGCGGCGGCGCGAACCACGGCAAGCGTCCCAACACCTAAGCCAATGGCTTAGCGTCTCAGGCTTAAAGCAAGAGCCCCGGAACCATACGGTTTCCGGGGCTCTTGACGTTTAAGCGGGAAGTGCGGGAGAAAGCTAGGCATCCACTGATTTGATGGAGTGGATCCTATCCAAAATGGAGTTTTTCAAGTTCTCCGGCGCCGACTCCGTGCACGATCGCTTGACCATGGTCCGAATGAGGCACTCGAGGTCGTACTGCTCGGCGCACTCGGCGCATGTGTCCAGATGCTGCTTGATCTCCCCGAGATCCTCGCGGGTCAATGCACCGTCGAGGTACTCGTAGATCCGCTGCATACGGGTATCATCGCAATCGCCCAATCCCTGGCAGTCGCTCATTGCTCTTTCTCCTGATTGTTGCTTCCGGCCGCGGCCTGATCTTCGGTTTGGGCCCTGAAGCCCCGTTCGACGGCGTAGTCCGCCAGCATGTCCCGCAGCATCTTCCTGCCGCGGTGCAAGCGCGACATCACCGTGCCGATCGGGGTATTCATGATCTCTGAAATCTGCTTGTACGCATATCCTTCGACGTCCGCGAAATACACGGCGAGGCGGAATTCCTCCGGAATCGACTGAAGGGCGTTTTTCACGTCTGAATCCGGCAAATGATCCAAGGCTTCGACTTCGGCTGACCGCAAGCCTGCCGAGGTGTGCGATTCAGCCTTGGCCAGTTGCCAATCTTCGATCGTGTCCGAATTGGACTGCAGCGGCTCGCGCTGCCGCTTCCTGTAAAGATTGATATAGGTGTTGGTGAGGATGCGGTACAACCATGCCTTGAGGTTGGTCCCTGGCTTGTACTGGTGGAAAGCGGAAAATGCCTTGGTGTAAGCCTCTTGGACCAGGTCCTCGGCGTCCGACGGGTTGCGGGCCATCCTCATCGCTGCCGAATACAACTGATCCACGTACTGCATGGCGTCACGTTCGAAGCGCGCCCGGCGTTGTTCGGGGCTTTCCGCGGCGACGTCGACTGCCGCGGAGCCCTCCTGGGAAGGCTCGGCTGCAGAGTTGTCTTCCGACGACGAGTCGGCTGCTTCATAGGTGGCCGCTGCGGCCGGTTCAATGGTGCTCATCGATGCCAAGTCTACTGTCAGCTGCGGAGAAACCGGCTGACGCATGTACACCTGCTCCGGAAGCACCACGCGGTCCTTAACCAAAGTCAAAAAACCAACTCCATTCACCAAGCGGCAACACCACGCCGCAGTCCGGTCTTCACCGCACCTGATGATCACAACCGCGTGGGCTGGGTAAATATTCCTCAAAGGTGCAAGACTAGAGCGGACTGCACCCCATGAACACACCACTCATCGAATCGTGTGGCACGCCACCCAGGAGGCAAGATATGTCTGTTATCCGTTTTCTCGCTCGGCCTATGCTCGCGTCCAGCTTCGTCATCGCCGGCCTGGACAAGCTCAAGAACGCGGACGACACCGCCAAGCAACTCTCGCCCATTCTTCGCCGGGCATCAGAGTCCCTACCCTTCAAAGCCAACGAGAAGACCCTCGCACGGGTTCTCGGGGGTGCCCAGCTCGGCGCCGGAGCGCTGCTGGGACTTGGCAAGGTCTCCCGCTTTGCCGCGACCCTTTTGGCTGTGACGTCGGCGCTTAACTCCTACGTCGAATGGCGTTCAGCGGACATCAGCACCAAAGAAGGACGCAGCGCCCGCAAGTCACAGCTTCTGCGCAACGTGTCCTTGACCGGCGGCGCCCTTTTGGCGTCCGTAGACACGGCGGGACGTCCAGGCTTGGCTTGGCGTGCAGGGCACGCGGCAGCCGATGCCCGGAAAGCTACCGGCAAGCAGTTCAAGCGCACAGACAAGGCTGTCCGTCGAGTCGTTGACAACGCAGTTGGAGCATAAGGAAGCATGACCGGTACCACCTCCGCTCATTCCGATACAACGAACCCGGAGGCAACCCACGTCGGCGTGGCTGACGCCGGAACCTCGAATGCTTCCGCAAAGCTTCCGCTCTGGCCGGCTCCTTTTGCAAAACGGCCTGTGGATGCGACGGTGACCGTGCCGGGTTCGAAGTCCCTCACCAACCGGTTCTTGGTGTTGGCGGCATTAGCGGACGGTCCCTCGAGGTTACGTTCTCCCCTGCATTCCCGGGACTCCGCCCTCATGATCCAGGCCCTCCAGCAGTTGGGTGCCGTAGTCACCGAAGTTCCGGGCGACGGCGACTACGGCCCTGACCTCGAGGTCACGCCGATGGATCCCGCAGCGGCTGCCGCCTCACGCGCCGTCGACTGCGGTTTGGCCGGAACCGTGATGCGGTTTGTGCCGCCGCTGGCCGCACTCCGCAAGGGCCAGACCGTATTCGACGGCGATCCCCATGCCCGTAACCGGCCCATGGGAACCATCATCGAAGCACTCGTCGCCCTTGGCGTGCAGGTAGCCACTGTGGAGGGCCGGACGCCGTCGGCACTGCCCTTCACGGTGGAAGGCACTGGTGAGGTCCGCGGCGGTCACCTGGTCATCGATGCCAGCGCCTCATCACAATTCGTCTCGGCATTGCTGTTGGTAGGAGCCCGTTTCACGGAGGGCCTGCACCTTGAGCACGTCGGAAAGCCCGTGCCCAGCCTTGACCACATCGCGATGACTGTCGAGGTCTTGCGGAGTGTGGGAGTGACCGTGGATGATTCGGTGCCCAACCACTGGCGCGTCTCGCCGGGCAGAATCCAGGCGTTTGACCGGCGGATCGAGCAAGACCTCTCCAACGCCGGACCGTTCCTGGCAGCGGCGTTGGCCACAGGGGGAACCGTCCGGGTTCCCAATTGGCCCGCGGGTACCACCCAAGTCGGCGACCAGTGGCGTTCCATCCTCGCATCCATGGGTGCCACCGTATCCCTCCACGACGGAACTCTGACCGTCACCGGCGGCCCCCGGATCCTCGGCGTGGACCTGCACGAAACCAGCGAGCTCGCCCCCACGGTGGCCGCCCTCTGCGCCCTCGCAAGCACCCCCTCCCGCTTGACGGGTATCGCGCACCTCCGTGGGCACGAAACAGATCGCTTGGCGGCCCTGGTGGCTGAAATCAACCGCTTGGGCGGTGACGCAGAGGAAACATCGGACGGGCTCATCATCCGGCCCGCCACTTTGCACGGCGGAATTGTCCACAGCTACGCGGACCACCGTATGGCCACCGCAGGGGCCATCCTCGGGCTTGCCGTCGAGGACATCCAGGTGGAGGACATCGCCACAACATCCAAGACGATGCCCGAATTCCCCACGATGTGGGCCGCGATGCTTGAGTCCGCGGGTTCGAACGGAGCCAGCAACTGACTATGGGCCGCGATGCACGCTCCTGGGACGAGTCCGATGTCCGGATCCGTCCCAACAAAAAAGGATCAAGGCCACGGACGAAAGACCGTCCCAGCCACGATGACGCGGTCATCGGCAGGATCATCACGGTGGACCGGGGACGGTATACCTCGATCGTTGGTGAAGACACCCCTGAGGAACGCATCGTCATCGCTGCCCGCGCGCGCGAGCTCCGCCGCAACCCCGTGGTACCAGGGGATTTTGTCGCCTTGGTGGGCGATGTGTCCGGGCTGCCGGACACCCTGGCCAGGTTGGTTCGCGTTGAAGAGCGCAAGACTCTCCTGCGCCGCAGCGCCGACGACACCGACCCCATTGAACGCGTAGTGGTGGCCAACGCGGACCAGTTGGTGGTGGTCGTCGCCGCGGCCAATCCAGAGCCCCGTACCGGGTTTATCGATCGCGCCCTGGTAGCTGCGTACGACGCCGGGATCGAGCCGCTGCTACTGATCACCAAGGCAGACGTCAAGGACCCCACGGAACTTCTGGCCAACTACCTGAGCTTGGACTTTCCAGTCATCATCAGCAAGACCGCGGACTCGGCTGCTGGCGGTATCGACGCACGGTCGGACGACGGATTGTCCGCACGTTTGGACCGGAACGCTGTGTCCGAGCTAAGGACCCACCTCCACGGCAAGGTGACGGTGATGCTGGGCCACTCGGGCGTAGGAAAGTCCACCATGGTCAACGCGTTGACGGGCGCTGAGCGCGCCACCGGCGGGGTGAATGCAGTCACGGGCCGGGGCAGGCACACGTCGTCCTCAGCCCTGGCGCTGCGGCTCAACGACGCTCCTTCCGGCAGCTGGATTATCGACACACCCGGCATCCGCTCTTTCGGGCTGGCCCACGTGGACCCGAACCGGATACTGCACTCCTTCCCGGACTTGGAACCGGGTACTGAGGCCTGTGAGCGGGGCTGCAAGCATGATGCGACAGCCATCAACTGCGGCCTCGACTCATGGGTTAGCGAAGGCAATGCCGGACCTTCGGGTCCGGCCCGTTTGTCCTCCCTTCGCCGCCTGTTGGGCGCAGACCCCCGGTTGGAAGCGAAAGAAGCCAAGGAACTCGGTACCGTCAACTAATCCCGCCCGAGTCCGTCACGGCATCCCGGCGAGAGGACCCGTTTCAGGATAGTTTGGTGGCATGACCCAACCCGTCTCCACCTACAACGACGACCTGCGCCTTGCCCACGTCCTCGCGGATTCCGTCGACTCCCAGACAATGTCCCGTTTCAAGGCCCTGGACCTGAAAGTCGAAACCAAGCCCGATCTCACGCCCGTCACGGACGCCGATAAGGCCGCTGAGGAAGCTATCCGCGGCCAACTGTCGCGCTCCCGCCCCCGTGATGCGGTTTTGGGCGAAGAATTCGGCAGCAGCGGCCATGGATCGCGCCGTTGGATCATCGACCCCATCGACGGGACCAAGAATTTTGTCCGCGGCGTGCCGGTCTGGGCAACGTTGATCGCCCTGGTGGATGAGGGGGAACCGGTTGTTGGCGTCGTGAGCGCACCGGCACTAGGCAAGCGTTGGTGGGCCGCAAAAGATATGGGTGCCTACATGGGGCGCTCCTTGGCAGCTGCCACGCGACTGAAGGTTTCCAACGTTTCGCGACTGGCCGACGCCTCCATGTCGTATTCAAGTCTGTCCGGATGGAAAGAGCGAGGCAACCTTGATGAGTTCCTTGGGTTGACCGAGGAGGTCTGGCGCACCCGCGCTTACGGCGACTTTTGGTCCTATTGTCTGGTAGCGGAGGGCGCCGTTGATATCGCCTGCGAACCGGAATTGAACCTTTACGACATGGCAGCACTCGTTCCGATCGTTACCGAGGCCGGAGGTCGCTTCACCTCTTTGGAAGGTGAGGACGGGCCCTTTGGCGGCAACGCGTTAGCCACCAACTCGATCCTGCATTCGGAGGTCCTCAAAACGCTAAACCCGGCCCTGGACGATCTCCTCTGACGAGCGCTCATTACCGGAGTACGTTCCGACGGTAACACCCGGCTTTGACCAAATATTCGACGGCGGACGCCCCCCTTACCGGGCATCCGCCGTCGTTATATTCGCCGTTCATCCGATTTTTCGTCCTAAACGTAACAAAGCGCTTAACAATTGTGGTGGCTTTGTCAGCCCTGTGCGGGGTGCCCTAGCCTAGAGAGAGGTCACGAGTGCCAGCGCAAAACCCCGGTTTGCTGGCCGGCAACCCTCCATTCGCGGTGGGGTGCCCCGGGTGACGACCTGGCCGGTCCGGAACGGATTCGGCAAGCGCGACCCCAACCGGGGTCCCTCTTGAGTGAGGTCCCATGAGTACTGTCACGTTAAATCCCGCAGCCCCATCCAACACCCCAGCTGGCAACGTCCTCGCAGCCCGCCCCCTCGCCGCAGTAACAGGGGCAGAATTGCAGGCGCCGCTGATTCAGGGCGGCCACGCACGGTATGCAAACCTGGACTACGGCGCCTCTGCGCCGGCCTTGACCGTTGTCTCCGCGTATCTCAATGAGATTCTGCCGTACTATGCCAGCGTCCACCGGGGCGCCGGCTACGCCTCCCAGATAAGTACGTCGGTCTACGAGAACTCCCGGAACGTGGTCCGTGAATTCGTTGGCGGACGCCCGGACGATTCCGTCATCTTCACGCGCAACACCACAGATTCCTTAAACCTGCTGGCAGGCTGCCTTCCACAACTGGATGGTGAATTCGTTGGGGAAGTCCTTTACCTCGACATAGAACACCACGCCAATTTGCTCCCATGGCAAGGTGTTCCGCACCGCAGCGTCGTTGCCGAGGCAACGCTTGCGGCCACCGTGGACAAGCTCCGGAACGAGCTCAGCCAAGGAGGGGTATCGCTGCTTGCCGTGACGGGCGCATCGAACGTGACCGGCGAGATCCTTCCCATCGCGGAACTCGCGGATCTTGCCCACGAACACGGTGCCAGGATTGTGGTTGATGCTGCCCAACTGGCTCCGCACCGGCGCATAAACATCACCCAAGCGGATGTGGACTACCTTGTGTTCTCCGGTCACAAGCTTTATGCGCCTTTTGGGGCAGGCGTTGTGGTGGGCCGTCCTGATTGGCTCGACGCCGGAACACCTCACCTCGCAGGTGGCGGGGCGGTACGCGAAGCCCGGTTGGATTCGGTCAGTTGGGCCACCGGTCCGGCACGGCACGAAGGCGGCTCCCCCAACGTCTTGGGCGCTGCCACGCTCGCCCGTGCAACGCAGGTGTTAGCGGACCTGGACCAAGACGCATGGCACGCCCATGAGGCAGCAATCCGCTCCTACCTCATAGAGGGGCTGGAAGGCATCGATGGCGTAACCGTGCATCGGATCTTCAGTGATTCCGAGGACACCATCGGCGTCGTCAATTTCTCCGTGGAAGGGTTCGACGCCGGGCTCGTGGCAGCATTCCTGGCCGCCGAGCACGGCGTCGGCCTACGCGACGGCAGGTTCTGCGCGCACCCGCTGCTCAAGCGCCTCGGCCTGCCCTCCGGGTCACTTCGCGCAAGCTTCGGTGTCGGCTCCCGGCTCGAGGATGCCGCGCGGCTCCTTGCCGGGATCAGGGAACTCAAACGCAACGGTCTTGGCTGGGACTACGTGGTTGATGAAGGGCGATGGGTTCCCGCGAACGACCACAGGACCTACCCCGAGTGGGCTCCCAACACTCCGGGAACCGCGGGCGCTGCACCCTGCAGCGTTGACTGAGCCGGTTCCGTTGACTGAGCCGGTTCCGTTGACTGAGCCGGTTCTGGGGCACGGACCCTCCTAGGGTAAATTCGTAGGGTACTTTGGCATCCTGTGAAGGAGATAGGCGTGGCCGTGCTTCACACCGGCGCTACCCGCGGCTCTGTTGGTCCTGCCGGGCCGGGCGGCCCGAAGCTCGCCGCCGCCCGCCGGCAGGAGATGGGCTTGAGCTTCCAGGACGGCGGCGAACACTATGATCGTGTTCGTCCCGGCTATCCGCAGGACTCGCTCCAGTGGTTGCTTCCCGAAGAGGCAGGAACCGCGGCAGATATCGGCGCCGGTACGGGGAAGTTCACTGCGCTCCTCCTGGAACGCGGGCTGGAAGTGGTCGCGGTGGATCCCTCGGCAGACATGCTCCACCAACTCCGGAAATCGTATCCCTCGGTCACAGCAGTGGAAGGAACCGCGGAGGCGACAGGGCTGGCGGACTCAACATTCGACGTCGTCAGCGTTGCCCAGGCCTGGCACTGGTGTGACCCTATTGCGGCCAGTGGGGAGATTGCCAGGATTTTGCGGCCGCAGGGGGTCTTGGGGTTGGTCTGGAACCAGTTGGACACCTCTGTCCCTTGGGTCCACCGGCTTTCCCGGATCATGCACGCCGGAGACGTTCACAAACCCGGATTTCGGCCCGCCATAGGGCCGCAATTTGCTGGTCTCGAAAGCCATCTGACCATGTGGGAGGACAGGGTGACACCGGAAGACATCATGGAGTTGACCAAGTCACGCAGCTATTACCTTCGCGCTGGCGCTGCCACCCGTGCAAAGGTGATGGCCAACCTTGAGTGGTACCTCTACGAGCATCTGGGCCACCGGCGGGAAGAGACGTTACCGCTGCCGTACCTCACCCACTCGTGGCGGGCGCACAAGCTGGACAGCACGCGGCCGCTGTAGGCTGGATGCGTGAAGACCAGTGCGCCCTCCTCCTCGATCGAGGACTATGTCAAGGTGGTCTATTCCTACACGGAGTGGCAGGACACGCCCATCACTTCCTCGCAGCTCGCGCTGCGTTTGGGCGTGGCCAACTCCTCAGTCTCGGAAATGGTCCGGAAGCTCAAAGACCAGGGCTTGGTGGACCACCAGCCTTACAGTGCGATCACTCTCACGCCGCAAGGCACGCGCTTGGCCTTATCAATGGTTCGCCGGCATCGGCTCATTGAGACATACCTGGTGGAGGAACTCGGCTACAGCTGGGACGAAGTGCACGACGAAGCCGAACTGCTGGAGCACGCGGTGTCGGATACCTTTATTGAGCGCATGTCCGCCAAGCTGGGCCACCCTTCGCGGGATCCGCACGGTGACCCCATTCCGGGGCCGGACGGCTCCGTTGAACTCCCCTCTGCCATGCGAATGATCGAACTAGACCATGGGCATACAGGCCGTATCACCAGGATCAGCGACGAGAACCCCGATCTCCTGCGTTACCTGGCAGCTGAGGGGATCACCTTGGACACCCGCGTCGAAGTGGTGGGAAGAAAACCCTTCGGCGGTGCTATGGTGGTGCGCATCGGTGACGGCGCGCAGCGGGCCGAGTTCGATTTGGCGGATGAGGTAACTTCGGCTCTCTGGGTCCAAAGCCTCGAGCCACACGAAGGATGCGTTCTTCCCGCTCGCTGAGCGTTGCCGACGTCGGACGTCCGCAGCTTAGGCGGCAGCCGCGTCACCGCCGTCGGCGGTCACCGGACCGGGAGCTGGGTTTCGTATCCCGACGGCGGAAGCCGCAGCTCCCACGAAGAACAGCACGGCAGTCACAACCAACGCGTTGAGGAGGCCCTGCCGGGTGAAGACCGGCCCCACAATGAGTCCGGCGAAAGCGATACAGATCAATCCTGCAATGCGGGCCACCGCATTGTTCACGGCCGAGCTTATTCCTGCCTCTTCCGGAGGCACAGCGCCGAGGATCGCCGCCGTCAGCGGAGCCACAAGGGTTGCCAAACCGACGCCGAAGACTATCTGTCCCGGGAGGACCTGGGTCCAGTAATTGAGTGGTTCCTGAACCGACAAACACAAGAGGAAGCCGATACCGCACAACACGGGGCCGGCGGTCATGAACCACCGCGGGCCATATTTTCCGGCCAGCCCACCAAAATAGGATGCAGTCAGCATCAGGATGACGGTGCCCGGAAGCAGAGCGATGCCGGCCACTGTGGCCTTCAGGCCGCCCACCTGCTGGAGGTAGATGCCCAGCACGAAGAAACCGAGGGAAATGGCGCCATAAATAGCCAAGGTGGCGAGGTTACCCCAGCCGAAGTTCCGGATAGCGAAGAGCCTCAGGGGCAGCATCGGGTCGATTGTTCTCCCTTCGTGGACCAGGAAGAACGCCAATGCTATGGCTCCCACCAGGAGCGGGCCCCACACCTGCCAGCTCCCCCACCCCAAACGGCCCTGTTCAATGAACGCATACACAGGGCCGCCCAGTCCGATCATCGCCAAGACTGCGCCGGTGTAGTCGATTCCCGTGTGTTTGTCCCGTGCGGTATCCGATGCCCGGAGGCGGACAAGCACTGGCCAGATTGCAGCGGCAGGAATCACGTTGATGAAGAAAATGACCCGCCAAGACACCAAGTCCACGGAAACTCCGCCGATCAGGGGTGCCACGATGGCTGCGGCGCTGGTCCACCCCGACCATTGACCAATTGCTTTCGATTGAGCGGGCCCGGCAAAGGCGGTGATGATCATGGCCAGGGAGCTGGGAACCAGAAGGGCCCCGGCGATTCCTTGCAGCGCCCGGGAGATCACAAGGACTTCACCGTTCCATGCAAAGCCGCACATCATGGATGTCAGGGCAAAGCCGCCCAAACCCCATTCAAGAATTCGCGCCCTCCCGAAATGGTCAGAGAGGGAACCGGCCACCAGGATCAGCGACCCCAAGGACAGCAGGTAAGCGTCCACAACCCATTGCTGAATGACTAAGCCGCCCCCCAGCTCCCGGCCAATCGCGGGCAAAGCGAGGTTGACGACAAAACCGTCCAGGATGGCTATGAATGAGGCCACAATTGCCACGACGAGTACGCGCTTTTGGAGCGGGGTCCTCGGCAGCACGGCCGCTGCGTCTGTCATGTGCACAGCCTACGCCGCCGCCGTCCCGTATCGTTGGATGGTGATTAGCAGACGTGACGCCGCTTTGGCCCTCGACATACCCATGGAAATGGCCCAGCGCCACGGCATCCCCTCCAGGCTTACCGAGGCTGAGCTGCGGGATCTTCAGGACAATCCCCCGGCTTGGTTGGTGCAGTCGCGCACCAACCGTACCGGCAAGCGGCCGGTCTGGGTCCAGTTAACCTGTGCCGTGTGTGGCTACTCCGAGGCCGCACGCCCTAAAAAGTGGTGGCCTGAATTTTCCTTCGTGTTCTGCGGTCACCACCGCAACAGTGAACTGCCCGAGCTGTTTCGCGGCGAAGTGCGCAGTGAATACGAGGGCATCGGTAGCCGTTTCGTTGGCGTCGTGGACGTTCCTGAAAGCCCGGCCTAGCCGAGCGGGCCCATCTCTGACGGAACAGCCACAAGTTGCAGGTTTTTGCCGTCCCGCAGCACCATGAGCGGGAACGGCTCGCCGATTGCGTCTTCAAATAGAAGCTTCTGAAGGCTCTCTGCGCTTGACACCGCCCGGCCGTGGGCGCGGAGTACGAGGTCGCCCGGCTGGAGTCCGGAGAGTTCTGCCGGAGAATGGGGAATCACCTCAACCACCCGCAAACCCTCCTTCTGGCCCGTCCGAACCACCGCGCTGGCATCCAGGGGTATAGGGGTGCTCACCAAACCCAGATATGCCCGGCGCACCCGGCCATCCTTCAGTAACGAGGCAATAATCCGTTGTGTTGTTGAATTGATCGGCACCGCCAGCCCCAGCCCGAGGCCAGCGACGGCGGTATTGATCCCGACGATGCGGCCCCGCGTGTCGGCCAATGCTCCGCCTGAGTTTCCGGGGTTCAATGCAGCGTCAGTTTGGATGACGTCCTCAATGACCCGCCGGTGCTCTCCTGCCCGCACCGGGATCGATCGACCCAAGCCGCTCACTACTCCGGCTGTCACCGATCCGGCGAGCCCCAGAGGGTTGCCTACTGCGATTACCAGCTGGCCCACCCGCAAAGTGTCGGCGTTTCCCAGGAATGCCGGCGGCGGAGTGGATTTACGGCCACGGAGCACGGCAAGGTCGGACAGAGGGTCCGCTCCCACAAGCTCCACATCTGTGTGCTTCCCGTCGGCGAACACGGCCCTGCCGGATTGCGTGCCGGCGACCACGTGTGCATTGGTCAACAAGAAACCATCGCTCGTAAAGACGACGCCGGATCCGCTTCCTACGCGCATCTCCCCGCGGCGGCCAACCCTGGTCATCTCGATGGCCGCGACATGGGGGGTTACAGTCTCTGCCACATGAATGACTATGCGGGAATACGCGTCCAAAGCGAGATCGTCGTCCTGCTCCGGCTCTGTGAACTCCGGCTCCACGCTCATCACATCTCTCCTGCCACAGCTGGGCCAGGCGCCGCCGGGCCTTTGCCGGCCTGCGCTTACTCACTACAACGATCACGTACGGGCAGCTAGTCCTGATTCCGGTACGCCGTGGGTGAACGCGCATCCCAGCCACCAGCAGCCCTGGATCTCCCTGCAGTGATAGATGCGTCTCATGCACGCTGGGGAGTGCGCGTGGACCCGCCATGCAGGTTTAGTAGAGTGTATGGACTAATCATCTTGGACCACGCTAGGATCACGTTCTGAGCCGCTAAATAAAGCGACTCTTGCGTTCGTGAGGACATGGGTGGCAAATGGGGGGGCTAATTTCTTGCGGCGCTGTTTTCGTATCGCCCAGCATCGAATTCGGGGATTTGGCCTTCGAGGTCCAAGCTAACTCGAATTCATCCATGACTCACAAGCCGTTGCAGCGCAGAAGCTCAGTTCTCGCCGCAGTGCAACGTATGCCACTGGGATGTATCCAAATCAGCGCTGTTTACCCACGCCGTCCCGTGCGAACCATTAACCGCGGCGCGACGGCCGTATTATCTTCCGCCCACACCACTATGGTTCCATCAAGGCACGCACATGCATTGGTCGACGAGTGGTCCTGCACCAAAATTGCCGCTGTAGGAACCACGCGGTGACTCAGCATGAAGGGAAAAATGAAAAATGGATTTTTGGCGAGGAGGGGTGCCACGGCTCTGGTTACCCTTATTATCGCAACCGCGGTAGCCGTGCCTGCCCACGGAGCTACTCCTGTTGGCAGCAACCAAATCAATACAAACTCGCGTGCTGCCGTTGCGGCTGCTTACGCGAATCAGTGGTTACCGACAACAAAGTCGCCCATCAATTGGACCGGGGATGCTGCAAGCTGCCAAGCCGGTACTCAGTCCGACGATTCCTTGATCAAGGGCGTCCAGGCTGTGAACTTCTATCGGGGCTTGGCGGGGCTTGACGGTATCAGCTTCACTGAGACCCAGAACGCGATGGCCCAGCAAACGGCCCTCATGATGGAAGCCAACGGTCAACTTAGCCATACCCCGGACAGTAGTTGGAAGTGCTATACATCGCAGGGCGCGCAGGGCGCTGCAACGTCAAACCTCCATGGCGGCACAGGCAACTACTACATCGGTTCAGCCTCGGTTCCGATCGAGAAGTATATGGATGATGCTGGGCCAGGTAACGGACCTGTAGGGCACCGCCGCTGGGTCCTCAACCCGGACACCGTCACCATGGGGATGGGAACCACTAAGGCTTACAACGCGCTGAATATTGCCGGCGCCCCAACGGATTCTTCCCGAGCGAACCCGGTCATGATCGGGTTCCCAAACTCCGGCTATTTCCCCCAGCAGCTGGAACCCAATGGCAGATGGTCGCTTTCTTCTGATCATGGTGTCGACTTTTCCGCTGCGACCGTGAACGTCAAAGATGCGAGTGGCACGGCAATTCAAGTTTCACCTGTAAGCACAGCGGAGGGTTACGGGCCAAACACTATTTCGTTCCAAATTTACGTATCGTACGCCACTGGGACGAGCGAGTCCGATTACACCGTAACTGTTGACAACATGAGGAAGGATAATCTTCCATTTTCCTACACGTACACCGTCCGGCTTTTTGACGGTAATGTTTCAACATCAAGCGTGGCGCCCACAGATCCGATGCCGACTCTTCCCACGCCTGCGATAAGTGTTGTTCCGCAGGCGCCGACATTCGGAACCGGCACCTACACCATTCCGACAACGATCGGTGTCGTGTATACGGTCGATGGCGCACTCACCCAAACGGGCACATATAACGCATCAAGCCCCATCGCCATTACCGCGGAAGCGGCATCACCGAGTTATACGGTCGTTGGGGAAACCTCGTGGTCCCATGACTTCACCCCTGTCGCCCCTCCGCAGCCCATCACGATTACGCCCATAGCACCGACGTTCACTGATACGAGCTACACCATTCCTTACCAAGATGGTGTCCGCTACAAAGTGAACGGAGGGCTGGCGTCGCCGGGAACCTACACTGCGGGGTCTTTGGTTTCGATTGCAGCCCAAGCCCAACCTGGCTATGTCCTTTCCGGGACCACAACATGGAGCAAGGACTTTACTCCGGTATTCACCCAGCCAACTCCGGTAATGCCTGCCGCTCCGACATTCGGTGATTCCAGTTACACTATCCCCTCCACCACCGGGGTCGAATATTTGGTGGATAATGTCGTCAAGCCTGCCGGAACGTATAGCGCAAATACAAACATTTCCATCACGGCAAATGCAAAACCGGGGTACACCCTGACCGGTACCGTCCTTTGGATCAAGAACCTTACGCCAGTCTCCACTTTCAGCCCATCCATCAGGGCATCTGGAGATGTTGTTGCCATTGATCCAATCGGCACTCTTTATGATTATGGCGATCTTACTAGTGGGCGTCGTGCCATAGGTTCGGGATGGAATGGTTTCAGTAACCTGAAAGTTGTTGACTGGAACAGTGACGGCACCATGGACATCGTCGCAGAGGACCCAAATGGGGTGCTCTACCTTTATGAGGGCGCATCCTGGGGAGGATTCACCAAGATCCGCATAGGTGGAGGATGGCAGGCGTATGACATCTCCGTGGCCCCATGGGTCAAGGGTGCAAACTTCCCTTCCGTCATCGCCAAGAACCGGGCCAACGGCAATTTGTACTACTACGCCAATACTTCGGGCACAGGTGTTTCTTCCCCGGTTCAGATTGGATCGGGCTGGAGCAGCTTCGATATTTGCGTCAGCGACTGGGATAAAGACGGCAATGCCGACGTCATAGCCAAGAACCTTACCGGCCAGCTGCTTCTCTATCGCACAGACGGCGCCGGAAGATTCATTAATGAAACCCGCGCAGTCATTGGTGCCGGCTGGAATGGTTTCTCTACCAGCACTATCAGCAATTTTCGCGGTGCTTACGCAGATGGCTTCCTTGCCCGCAGGCCTGATGGCAGGCTCTCCTACTACGAGATGATCGGCTCCGGTTGGGCTAAGCCGATTCAAGTGGGCAGTGGCTGGGGCGGGTACACGCTTGCCGGCAGATAGGAACTGAAGGGTGATGGCCCCGGTTGGGGGAACAAGGGCCATCACTGTGGCACAAGCAGCAAGCCGGCGCCTGATCCACCAACGACGACGCCACAGGAAGGTCTACGCCCACAGGCAAAAGAAAATCCCGGAATCGCAAGGGTTCCGGCGTGGGAGTTCGCAGCGGGTGGCATCCTCGCCTTGCTTCCGGCCATAAGTGCCGTGAACGAGATGACCCGCAAAGCGTTCTCAGTCGTTGGCTTCCTGCTGATCTTGTTGTCCTGCTTCGTCATCACCGCGAACCAGGCATTCCCTGGCTCAATTGCGCTCTTCCCGGTTGTGGGGACGGTGCTGGTCATTGCTGGCGGCACGGCGGACAGCCCCGTGAATTGGCTACTTGGTGCGCGCCCCATGCAGTGGATCGGCGACCGGTCCTACTCCTGGTATCTATGGCACTGGCCCGCCATGATCCTGATAGCAGCCGCCACCGGGATCGATTCGCCGTGGCTCGGTCTCGGTATCGGCGCGGCAACCCTCGTCCTAGCGCACTACACGTTCCTTAAGATTGAGAACCCAGTACGCCATTACCGGCCACTGAAGGTCAAGGGGCCGTCAGCGACGTACGCTTTCACGAGTGCTTTACTTGCTGTTGCCGCCCTGGTTGCCGCGGGCGTCTTCGCTGTAGGCACCGAAAAGTCTATGAATGCCGATATTCAGAAGTGGAATGCCGTAAGGGAGCAAGGCCCGCCAGCAGCATGTCCGACTAAACGGACCACGAAGACCGGGCAGGCTTACTGTGTCGCCGGTCCCGAGAATGCTGCCAAAAC
This sequence comes from Arthrobacter sp. efr-133-TYG-104, assembly GCF_030208915.1. NCBI lineage: Bacteria > Bacillati > Actinomycetota > Actinomycetes > Micrococcales > Micrococcaceae > Arthrobacter > Arthrobacter sp. efr-133-TYG-104. Next base: position 2,555 of record NZ_JARVTA010000007.1, on the reverse strand, counting down.
CGTGATGATAGTTGGTGACTCGCACGCCGCCCAGTGGGTACCGACATTGGCTGCCATAGCGGCGGATGACGGCTTCCGCCTGGTGATCCGCACTCTTGACGCTTGTCCTGCAGCGGAGGTGTCAGTGCTGGCCAACGGCTCGCCCAACAAGGCTTGTGCCGCGTTCCATGCGTCCACCCGGTCCGCAATCGAGGACATCCGGCCGACAGTGCTGCTTACCGCGAATTCCGATAGTTACCTTGGGCAAATCACGAGCGCCGCGGGTAAAGTTCCCACCGCTGACGAGCAAGCCGCACTTTGGTCTGCGGGGATGACGTCGGTGATTCAGTCAGCGCGGCAGGTAGGTGCCGAACCGGCGTCCATTGAAGACACCCCTAGACCCATCGGGGACGCTGCAATCTGCGTGACCCGACCAGGTGGAAGCGAGGACGAGTGCACGCCGTCAGTGGAGAAAGCAGAAGCCGACGTGGCAGTGCTCAAGGATACTGAACGGGCCCTGAAGATCGAACACGTTTTGTCCTTCGACGACGATCTCTGCGACAAAAGCACCTGCAAGATCTCGGACGGCGGCACACCAGTCTTCTCGGACCAGAGCCACATCTCGCAAGCCTGGGCAGCCACCCAGAAGGGCACTATTCGGGCGCTGGTCCGAGAAGCGCTATCTGCTACTTCCTCCTAGTCCAGAGACTCTCCGGAGCTGGTCCTAGACCAACTCGAGCCTCCGGGAACAGATCTACTTGCGTCTTCGGGAAAGGCTGCTTCACCCTTCTCTCAACCCTTTGGAACTCGGCTATTGCATCTTGGCGGACATCGTATGCTGCCCGGTCCTGGGCGGCCGTAGCTTGGCCGGCCATCCAAGCCGAGTGGACTCGCGCCCATGTTGTGCGTGAGCTGGCATAATCCTCTGCCACGGCGATTAGGCCGTCTGCAGGCGGACGCTCGCTTTTCTGAAGCTCTTTGCCTGCATTGCGACTATCCATAGGCCCAAGGATACGGGCCATACCGTTCGTATCATCGCCGCCCGTAACAATTGCCCCCACTCTCTCCCGAGGGTGAGGTCAATTCTGCGCTTAGTTTGGATAGTGCTACTTCCGCGTCGCCCCAACGGTGCATCTGGCCGCACTCAGGGCACTCGGATGGGTTGTCTGCAAAGGAGCTGACATTGAAGCTATTTGGGTTCGTGAATACTTCTGTTGGGAAAACTCGTCAGTTTTCGGGCACCTGATGATGACACGGGCATGTGCGGTGCTGGCCTCATGGATGGCCGTCTGGCGGTCCGTGGCCGTCTGCCGCCGCTGGTCTTTGATGCGCTTGCCTTGCCCGAATTACTCCCCCAGTTCATGATTCGAAGAATTGAGTGTATCCGGCGTGCCATGGTTACTCATTCGTTCGCATGACGATGGCTTTGCAGCCTTCCGGGACGAGTGCCCTGACGGACGTGAGCGCAGAGTCATAACCGGCGACCTGATGATTGAAGTCATTCGACGCTTAGGACCGCTAACCTTCAACATGCTCAGTCCTGGCTGAACAAGTCATCCCGCGTCCGTCTTTGGGTCCGGTAGGCGGGATCGGCTGCCGAACTCACGAGGTAGTCAATCCCCGCAGCTGTACGATAGGCGCCCACCAGCACGAAGATGGCGCCGAACACCAGAGCCGCGCAACCGACGATCAGCGTGGGCAGGTAATTGACAACTACTGTTGGACCGTCTCGGGCCACGAAAAAGGCTGAAGGAGCGGTGGGGCCGCCCCGATCAACAATGCACCGAAAAACCAAAGCAATATGCCCACGAGCAGTAAAGCCCGCGAAGGGCCGGGTTTAGACAAACTAGGTCCCCAAATCGATCCAAACGTGGAATGTTACGCAGAGACTACCGCCTATAGCAGCAAACGAGTCACAACTTGCCCTGCCGGCGCTTCCCGAATCGAAAGGACAATCCGGGCAGGATGCGAAAACTCCCACCGTCGCGACTGTTCAAGGTCATTCGCCCGACGCGCTTAGACACGCTTGCGCCGGACTTTGAAAGGTTCAGCGCCGCCCCTCTGCCAAGTCGCACACGCTTCCGAAATACGAAACCCAATTTGTACCCCATCCCTTTGTCCTGATTCCGAAAGAATACGCGCAGTCAGCAAAAGATCCGCGACGCTTGCTCTGACGATGAGGCGCCTACTCCTATTCGAAGTGCGGGCCCGAGTGGGAATAATCGGTAGTCCGGAGGACGATGGCTTTACAACCTTCCGAGACCAATTCCCGTGCGGCGGACAGTGTGGAGCCGTGATCGGCGCCCACAGCACTGACGCTGCCAAACTCGCCGTCGGGGTTCTCGATGGTCGAGGCTACTTCCTGGTCTCCCCCACGCCCGCCCGGACGACCATGCCCGCGCGCCGACGTCACCATCAGCAACGCAACCACCGGCGAGATCATCCGCGAACTCACTATCGACCCCACCAGAAACTACCAACCCAGAGAATCCGGGCAAAGAAAAACACCCCGGTCCGAAGACCGGGGTGTAACCGATGACTCGACTCATCCGTGAAGGATGTCTCGACTCATCACA
>NZ_JARVTA010000029.1:0-1490 GCF_030208915.1 Arthrobacter sp. efr-133-TYG-104 | reverse complement strand
GCTGCCCAGAAGGAGTCGCCGGTGCGTTGGAAGCCGAACATGGAGTAGAACACGTAGATCGGGACGAGGGGTTCGCCGTGGGTGGCGTAGGAGGTCCCGGCGGCGGTGAACGCTGCGACGGCGCCGGCTTCGTTGATGCCGGGGTGGATCAGTTGCCCGGCGGGGGATTCTTTGTAGGCCAGGACGAGGTCGCGGTCCACGGAGAGGTAGTTCTGGCCTTTGGGGTTGTAGATTTTCGCGGTCGGGAAGAACGCGTCCATGCCGAAGGTCCGTGATTCGTCCGGGACGACGGGCACGAACCGGGTCCCGAAGTTTTTGTCGCGCATGAGGTCTTTGAGGAGCCGGACGAAGGCCATGGTGGTCGCGGCTTGTTGTTTCCCGGATCCGCGTTTGGCGACGTCGTAGGACTTCGCTTCGGGGAGGGTGACCGGGGTGTGGGTGCGGCGGCGTTCGGGGACGAACCCGCCGAGTTCGTTCCGGCGTTCCATCAGGTATTTGATTTCGGGGGCGTCCATGCCGGGGTGGTAGTACGGGGGCCGGTAGAGGTCCGCGTCGAGTTGTTCGTCCGTGATGGGGATCCGGAGGTGGTCACGGAAGGCTTTGAGGTCTTCCATGGTCAGTTTCTTCATTTGGTGGGTCGCGTTGCGGCCTTCGAAGTGCGGGCCCAGTCCGTAGCCTTTGACGGTTTTGGCGAGGATGACGGTGGGTTTGCCCTTGAATTCGGTCGCTGCTTTGTAGGCGGCGTAGACCTTGCGGTAGTCGTGGCCGCCGCGTTTGAGGCCCCAGATCTGTTCGTCGGTGAGGTCCGCGACCATGTCTTTGGTGGCCGGGTTTTTCCCGAAGAAGTGTTCCCGGACGAACCCGCCGGATTCGGCTTTGTAGGTTTGGTAGTCACCATCGGGGGTTTCGTTCATGATTTTCACCAACGCCCCGTCGGTGTCTGCTTCCAGCAGGGAGTCCCATTCCCGGCCCCAGACGACCTTGATCACGTTCCAGCCCGCGCCGCGGAAGAACGCTTCGAGTTCCTGCATGATTTTCCCGTTGCCCCGGACCGGGCCGTCCAGGCGTTGGAGGTTGCAGTTGATCACGAAGTTCAGGTTGTCCAGGTTCTCGTTCGCGGCGAGTTGGAGCAGCCCGCGGGATTCGGGTTCGTCCATTTCCCCGTCACCGAGGAACGCCCAGACCTGCTGGTCGGAGGTGTCTTTGATCCCGCGGTTATGCAGGTACCGGTTGGACTGGGCCTGGTAGATCGCGTTCATCGGGCCGATACCCATCGACACGGTCGGGAATTCCCAGAAATCAGGCATCAGACGCGGGTGCGGGTACGAAGACAACGCGTGCCCGGCCTTGGACTTCTCCTGCCGGAACCCGTCCAGGTCTTCCTCGCTCAAACGTCCTTCCATGAACGCCCTGGCGTACATCCCGGGCGAGGCGTGGCCCTGGAAAAACACCTGGTCCCCGCCCGAGGGGTGGTCCTTGCCCCGGAAGAA
>NZ_JARVTA010000005.1:0-132966 GCF_030208915.1 Arthrobacter sp. efr-133-TYG-104 | reverse complement strand
ACCTCAGCGGCGTTTTCGCCTGCGGAGACGCCGTCGACCACCGCTACCGCCAGGCGATCACTGCCGCGGGCAGCGGTTGCGCCGCCGCCCTTGACGCCGAACGCTACTTGGCAGCACTGGACGACGCCGACAGCATCGCCACCGCATTGGTGGAGGAACCCACCCATTTTTGAAGCCAGCAGCCCAGCCGCAATGTTCAGGCGCTGACGGTGTTCCGTTCACGGAAGCTGTCCGCTGCATAGACTCCCAGAACACGGACCTCAGTGGTAAAGAATTCGAGCTCTTCCAACGCCCGCCGGAGGCGCGGTTCCTCGGGGTGGCCTTCGACATCGGAGATGAACATGGTGGCCGCAAACTCGTCGCCCACCATGTAGCTTTCCAGCCGCGTCATGTTCAGGCCGTTGGTCGCAAAGCCTCCCAGTGCTTTGTACAGGGCCGAGGGTACATTCCGTACCCGGAACACGAACGTAGTGATGGCCGGGCCCGGGAGCTCCTCCTTGGTGGGAAGCTCCAGTTCCCGGGCCAACACCACGAATCGGGTGGTGTTGCTTGGGTCATCCTCGACGCCGGACGCCAGGACGTCGAGCCCGTAAAGTCCTGCTGCAAGCGGCGGAGCCAAGGATAACTTGCGGGGGTCGTTCCAGTCCCGCACCTCTCGGGCCGAGCCTGCCGTGTCGCCTGCGATGACGGGCTTGAGCCCGGCCTCGCGGATGATCCTGCGGCATTGGCCGAGGGCGTGAATGTGGCTGTGCACTTCGGTGGCACCCTCGATGGTGCTTCCGGGGATCCCCAGAAGGTCAAAACGGATGGGTAGGAAGTACTCGCCGACGATCTGCAGTTTGGACTTCGGCAGCAGGACGTGGATGTCCGCAACGCGACCTGCGATCGAGTTCTCGATGGGGATCATCGCCAGATCCACATCGCCGGTGGAGACGAGTTCGAATGCATCCTCGAAGCTTGCGCAAGGCACGCTTTCGAGTTCGGGGAACATCTCCTTGCACGCGAGATCCGAATTGGCTCCCGGCTCTCCTTGGTACGCAATCTTCTGGGACATGCTGCTCATAATTTCACGGCGTGTGCGCGGCAACCCAAACGCGTCCATCCTGTGACCCCCCTCGGCGCAGATCGCCCAACTAGGGGACAGCTAACGCCGCTATGAGGGCTCATTGCGACGTTATCTGTCCCGTAGTTGGGTGCGAAGACTACGGAATCAGCCGTTGATGATCTGTGGGACGCCGAGGGCTTTGAGGCCTTCGGCGCCGAACTCCAGTCCGTAGCCGGACTGCTTGGCGCCGCCGAAGGGAATGCGCGGGTCCACGGCGCCATGCTTGTTGATCCACACGGTCCCGGCTTGGATGCGGGAAGCGACGTCGCGGGCAGCGTTCAGGTCCGAGGACCAGACCGAGGCGCCGAGTCCGACGTCGAGCGCGTTGGCTTTGGCGACGGCCTCGTCAACGGTGCTGTACTTGATGATCGGCAGGGCCGGCCCGAACTGTTCCTCGGCCACCAACGGGTTGTCGTTGTCGATGTCCGCCACCAGCGTGGTGGGGTAGAAGTTGCCGGGCTGATCGGCGTCCGGGTTGCCGCCCATGAGGATCCTGGCGCCGGAGTCGCGGGCCGCCTCAACCAGCCGGGCGACGATCTCGTACTGCTGACGGTTCTGCAACGGACCAAGAACGTTCGCTTCATCCAAGCCGTTGCCCATGGGCATCGCAGCAGCGACAGCGGCGAGTTCGGTGCATACGGCGTCGTATTGGGACTCGTGGACGTAGAGGCGTTTGAGTGCAGCGCAGGTTTGGCCCGTGTTGATGAACGCTCCCCAGAACAACCCCTCGGCAATGGCTTTGGGATCGGAGCCGGGCAGGACGATGCCGGCGTCGTTGCCGCCGAGTTCCAAAGTGAGGCGTTTGACGGTGTCCGCCGAGGAACGGATGATCGCCTTGCCCGTTGCAGTGGAGCCGGTGAACATGACCTTGCCGATTGCGTCGTGGGAGGCCAGTGCTTCACCGACGTCGCGCCCGCCGGACACCACGGTCAGCAGGCCTTCGGGCAACTCTTGGTTGATGATCGCGGCCAGTGCCAGCACGGACAGGGGAGTGTATTCGGACGGCTTGACCACCACGGCGTTACCCATGCGCAGCGCGGGTGCAATCTGCCAGACGGTGATCATCATGGGCCAATTCCACGGCCCGATCGCGCCGACGACGCCGATGGGCCGGTAGTGCAGTTCTGCGCGGGTTTCGCCGTCGTCCACCACGGTTTCGGGATCCAAGGCCGTGGCGGCTGTGGCGCGGAGCCACGCTGCGCATGCGCCCACTTCGAAGCGGGCGTTGGGGCCATTGAGCGGTTTGCCTTGTTCGCGCGAGAGCAGGCGGGCCAGTTCCTCCGCGGAACGTTCGACGGCGTCGGCTGCCTTCATCAGCGCGGCGGACCTTGCGTCGTGGCCCAAGGCAGCCCATGCAGGTTGCGCTGCAATGGCGGCGTCGATGGCAGATTGAAGGTCCTCGACGGTGTGTACGGGCGCTTCGCCAACAGCCTCGCCAGTGGCAGGGTCAAAGATGGTGCGGCTGTTCTGGTCGGTTGCTGGGGTGATCGATGCCAGCAGGGCGTCGTAAGTCTCCATGGGAACTCCGCTCGGTAGTGAGTCTTGGCGGCCAGTCAGGCGCGCGGCGATGTTTCAAGTGTGGTCGGCATCACGCGGAGAAGCTTGTCGTTGAACGAACAGCCCTTGACCGGAAGCGAAGGGTTTCTTCCCCGGCGGTCCTGCCGCATAATCGACCCTGTGACTCTTGCCTCCCTTGCAGCCTTCGCCGGCCTTTGCCTGGTCCTCTCGGTGACGCCCGGGCCGGACACGTTCCTTGTGCTGCGTATCGCGTTGAACAGACCAAGCGCGGGGGTTGCGGCGGCAGCGGGCTCGGCCGGTGCGGCCATTGTGTGGGCGGCCTTGGTGGGCCTGGGCCTGGCCGCTGTCCTGGAGCAGTCGGCGGAGCTTTTCCGTTGGGTCAAGATCGCAGGCGGCCTTTATTTGCTGTACCTGGGCCTGTCCTCCCTGATCAAAACCCGGAGGGCGGCAAAAGCAGCGGTAGGCAGTGAGGACTCCGGCAAAGATGCTCCCCTCGCGTACAGTCGGCTGTCTGCCTTCGGCGCAGGAGCGTTCTCAACGTTGCTCAACCCGAAGGTCGGCCTGTTCTATTTGGCGGTGGTACCCCAGTTCGTTCCCCACGGTGGCGACACTTTGGTGAACTCACTCCTGCTGGGAGCGGTTGAGGCCGTGGTGGCCTTTGCCTATCTCACGATGATCGCCGTCATCGCTTTCAAGGCGATGCGCTGGCTCAAGCGTCCCAAGGTGAGTACCGTCGTCGAGCGCACCAGCAGTGGCATCATTGCCGGACTTGGCGTGGGAGTTGTTGCTTCCGGCGCCGCGAGCTAGCTACTCCTAAGCCGCCAGCAGCCTGAGGTAGTTGTCCAGCTGGCCTGCCAAATCCCGGGAAAAGTGCTCGTCCGGGGACAGCGCGGCGACGATTTGTGCGCCCAGCATCATATTCAGCAGATGATCGGCGACGGCGGCGTCCCCCACCGGGGTGGCGATCTCTCCGGCCGCCCGGGCTGCTGCGGCATGACCGGCAATGGTGGCGTGCCACAGCCGCATGGACCGGCTATGCAGGGCGGCCATGTCCGGATCATTGAGTGCCTTCTGCCAGAACGGGATCACAATGCGTGCCTCGTTGACGCGTTCTTCGTCCAGGGGAAGCACCTCCGAGCAGAATGCCCGCAAGGCTGCCACGCCTGAAAGACCGTCCGTGACGGTGGCGATGCGCTGGTTGGTCCGGTTGAAAACGTGCCCGAATGCAGAGGTCAGCAGTTCGTCCTTGGTGGGGAAGTAGGGCTTCAAGGCTCCGTTGGCGAACCCTGCCTCCTCCGCGATTTCCCGCATGGTGGCGCCCTCGATGCCGAGTCTTGCGATGATGCGCCATGTGGCATCGACCAGTTCCAGGCGTCGTTGATCGTGGTCGACAATCTTTGGCACGGTGCAGGGCTCCAGGAAAAAATCGGCGGACAGGTCTTGTGGCTCATCTTACGTTTTGGTTATTCTCTACAGCAATAGAAAATAAATCCTGACCCTTCGCGGTCCCGGAAAAAGAGGCCACCATGACGCCCACCACCACTCAGACAGCAAGCCAGTACAGCCTGGCCACGGGAGCCGAGATCTCCCAGGTCCAGGCCATCCTGCAAACCGCGGGTCACCTCGGCCCCGAAAAGCGGATCGCTTACTTGGGTTTGGTGGATCCTTCGCGCGGATCTTCGGTCGAAGACCGGCGGTACCGTGTCTTCATCCACGACATCTCCGGCGGTGCTCCTGCGGATGTGCTGGTTTCGGTCACAAGGGGAGAGGTCCTGTCCGCCCTTGAGCTGGACACCAAGGTCTCCGGCGAGCTTCCCGTGCTTGAGGAGGAATTCGAGGTGGTTGAAACGCTGTTGGCTACCGATGAGCGCTGGTTGGCGGCTTTGGATGCGCGTGGGCTGGACGTGGAAAAGGTCCGGGTAGCGCCCCTCTCGGCCGGCGTCTTTGAGTACGACGACGAGCGGGGCCGCCGGATCCTGCGGGGACTGGCTTTTGTACAGGATTTCCCGGAAGACAGTGCTTGGGCGCATCCGGTGGATGGGTTGGTGGCGTACGTGGATGTTGTCGGCAAGGTAGTCACCCAGGTCATTGATCTTGAGGTGATGCCGATTCCCGCCGAGCATGGCAATTACACGGACCCGGAATTGACTGGACCGCTGCGGGAAACGCAGAAGCCGATCAGCATCACCCAGCCCGAAGGCCCGAGCTTCACCGTGACCGGCGGGAATCACGTGGAGTGGGAGAAGTGGAGCCTGGATGTCGGTTTCGACGTGCGCGAGGGAGTTGTCCTCCACAACCTTGCTTTCCGGGACGGCGAGCGGCTCCGCCCCATCATCAACCGTGCTTCGATCGCCGAAATGGTGGTTCCTTACGGCGATCCCTCGCCCATCCGGTCCTGGCAAAACTACTTCGATACCGGCGAATACCTGGTGGGGCAGTACGCCAATTCCCTGGAGCTCGGGTGCGACTGCCTGGGCGACATCACCTACCTCAGCCCCGTGATCAGCGATGCATTCGGTAATCCGCGCGAGATCCGTAACGGCATCTGCATGCACGAGGAAGACTGGGGCATCCTCTCCAAGCATTCGGATCTCTGGACGGGCATCAACTACACCCGCCGTAACCGGCGTCTTGTGATCTCCTTCTTCACCACTATCGGCAATTATGACTATGGCTTCTACTGGTACCTGTACCTGGACGGGACCATCGAGTTCGAGGCCAAGGCCACCGGCGTCGTCTTCACCAGCGCCTTCCCGGAAGGCGGCTCCGACAACATCTCCCAGCTGGCCCCCGGCTTGGGTGCCCCGTTCCACCAGCACTTGTTCAGTGCACGCTTGGACATGGCGATTGACGGGTTTACCAACCGGGTGGAGGAAGAAGATGTGGTCCGCCAGGCAATGGGGCCGGGCAACGAGCGCGGCAATGCCTTTTCCCGCAAGCGCACTGTCCTGGCCCGGGAATCGGAGGCCGTCCGCGAAGCCGATGCGCGTGCGGGCCGGACGTGGATCATCTCCAACCCGGAATCCCGTAATCGTTTGGGCGAACCGGTTGGGTACAAGCTGCACGCCCATAACCAACCCACGCTCTTGGCCGACCCCGGTTCTTCCATTGCCAAGCGAGCGGCTTTCGCCACCAGGGATCTGTGGGTCACCCGGTATGCGGACGGGGAAAGGTACCCCACCGGGGACTTCGTGAACCAACACGCCGGTGGCGCGGGCCTGCCGGCCTACGTCGCGCAGGATCGCGACATTGACGGCCAGGACATCGTGGTGTGGCATACCTTCGGCCTGACCCACTTCCCGCGCGTGGAGGACTGGCCGATCATGCCCGTTGACACCGTGGGCTTCAAGCTACGCCCGGAAGGTTTCTTCGATCGCAGCCCCGTCTTGGACGTCCCAGCCAACACATCGGCTTCAAGTTGTCACAACGCTGCGGGTTCCGGTGACGCTGCCGGCTCCGGTGCCGCGGGCCACTGCCACTGACGCGACCATGGAATGACAAGTTGACAGCCTTCGCGGGGCGGGTCCGTTCAGCCGGACCCGTCCTGCACACCCGGATCTGTGCGGCGCTCACCGCCGTTTCATGCATGGTGCACCTATGGCTCGCGGCCTCCGGCCACCACGATGCATGGTTGGCCATTCTCATGGTCGGATTGGCGGCTGTGTGCATCCCGTGCACAGTACATATTTGGCGGCAGTGCCGGGTCGGCGCCCTGCACCAGGTGACCGCCGCCGCCGTCGTCATGGTGGGGCTTCATGCGTTCCTGCTGCTGGGCGCCGCCGGCGGTGGACACGTCCACGGCGGAAGGCCGGCGTCGACCTTTACCGGTGCTGGCGGCACCTCGGATACCGCTGGCGCGACCGGGCTGTTGCTGGTGATCGGTGTGGAAATCACGACGGCGTTACTCGCCGCCACCCTGGTAGCCCGCCTTCGGCGCCAAGCGGCCACGGCACCCGCGCCGTGAAGAGGGTCAGGACGCTACGGCAGCAGCCTCTTTGGACCGGCTGCGGTACGCCGCCAAGAAGTGGTCGATCCTGCGGACGGCCTCCTCGATGTCGCCCACGGCGGGCAGGATCACGAACCTGAAATGGTCCGGCGTCGGCCAGTTGAACGCGGTGCCATGGGAGACCAGGATTTTCTGTTCCTGGAGGAGTTGAAGGACGAACTTCTCATCGCTCTCGATCGGGTAGATCTCCGGGTCCAACTTGGGGAACAGGTACATTGCCCCCGCCGCCGGCACGCAAGAGACACCCGGGATGGCGGTCAGCAACTTCCACGCCAGGTCCCGCTGCTCGCGCAGGCGGCCACCCGGACGGATGAGGGCCTCGATGCTTTGGTAACCACCAAGGCAAGTCTGGATGGCATGCTGGGCCGGGACGTTGGCACACAACCTCAGCGAAGCCAGCAACTCCAGGGACTCCCGGTAGGCAGCCGTAGCAGCAAATGGCCCCGTCACGGCAACCCATCCTGCCCGGTATCCGGGCATCCGGTATGCCTTGGACAGGCCACTGAATGTCAGTACGCACACGTCAGGGGCCACGGCTGCGGTGTGAATATGGGGTGCGTCGACGTAGCGGATTTTTTCGTAGATCTCATCGGAGAACAGGACCAGATCGTGCTTCCGTGCAAGGGCGGCGAACTGCTCCAGGATGTGCTGCGGGTACACGGCGCCGGTGGGATTGTTTGGATTGATGATCACGATGCCGCGCGTACGCGGGGTGATCTTCGCTTCGACGTCGGCCATGTCCGGCCACCAGTTCTGTTCCTCATCGCAGAGGTAGTGCACGGGCTGCCCGCCGGTGAGCGTCACCGCCGCTGTCCACAGTGGATAGTCCGGGGCGGGGATGAGGATTTCGTCCCCGTTCTCCATGAAGGCCTGGAGGGTCATGGAAATCAGTTCGCTGACCCCGTTGCCCACAAACACGTCTTCGACGCCGATGCTCATGAGTCCGCGCGTTTGGTAGTACTGCGAAATGGCGGTGCGGGCAGAGAAGATACCCTTCGAATCGCTGTACCCCTGTGCGCCGCGAAGGTGATGGATCATGTCCACCACCACCGACTCCGGTGCCTCCAATCCGAAGGGAGCAGTGTCCCCGAGGTTCATTTTGAGGATGCGGTGCCCCTCGGCCTCCATGGCCTTCGCCGCCTGGAGGATGGGCCCACGGAGTTCATAGCGGACGTTCTGGAGTTTGCTGGAGTGCTGCATCGGACGCATGGTTGATCATTTCATGTCAGCGCTCGGCAGGAAAACGCTCCAACGTTTCCTGCCACCACGCCACAGTGGCAGCGGCCGCTTCCGCCAGCGGGGTGGGTTCCTGACCCAGGAGTCGCTGGCTTTCGGTGGAGTCCATGACGAACGGGCGCTCGAACTGATAGAGCATCTCAGCGAGTTCCCGCATGTCGGTGGAGAAGAGGCCGAGCCCCCGCAGTGCCCAAGCCGGCACCGCCGACACCTTCGGGGCGGATACGCCGGCTGCCTGCGCGTACGCCGCAGCCATTTCACGTTGGGTTACCGCGGGCCCGGTAGGGGCATGAAGCACCGAGTTCCAGAGCCCTGGCCGTTGAGCTGCGGCGATCATGGCGGCAGCCAAGTCAGGGACATAGGTGAACGAGTGAGGTTGGTCTGCATGGGCGAGCACTTGGACGGTCTTTCCCCTCAAGATCAACGGCACCATGCGCTCGCCGGCATGGGCCATCCTCACGTACGGCCCAAAGAAGTCACCCGCCACTACGCTCACGGTGTCCGCAGCGTGCGCTTCGCGCGCTTTCAGCAGTTCGGTCCGGATGCCACGTTTGCCTCCTGTTGCTTCGCGCGGGCTTGTCTCTTTCATCACGTGATCAGGCTCGCTATAGGAGTACAGGCTTTCCGGGAAAACGACGACGGCGCCCGCAGCCTTGGCTGCCGTCATCACCACTTGTTCGGCCCGGGGGAGTTCGGCACGCCAGGCTGCTGCGCGGTAGGCGGAGCCGTGGATGGAGTGAAACACGGCAGTGGCCCCTTCCAGTGCTGGTGCCAACTGCGACGGGTCGGAGGCGTCAACCCGCATCCTCTGGATCAAAGGATGATCAGGTCCGCTGCCGGAGCGCGTCAGCACGCGCACCTCGTGTCCTTGCTGTGCCAACTGCTCGGCGACGGTGTATCCGACTGGCCCTGCTCCGGTGACGACGTACATGGTGTGGCCTTCCTAAGGGATGATCGTTGCGAGAGCACTGCTCTCTGAAATTAGAATGGCTCCGGGTCGCTCGAAAGTCAAGAGCAGTGCTCTCCTTTGTTGACACTGCTCTCGGTTCTCGGCAGGCTGGATGGATGACGATCGCTGATTCGAAAGCCAAGCTCGCCACCCCGCGCGAGCGGGCGCGTTCCCAGATGATCGCGGACATCGTTCGGCTTGGCCGCGAACATTTGGCCCGGCACGGTGCGGCCGCGCTTTCCCTTCGTGCCGTGGCCCGTGATGTGGGCGTGGTTTCTTCGGCGGTCTACCGCTACGTGGAGAGCCGGGACGAGCTCCTGACGCTCTTGCTGATCGATGGCTACAACGAGCTCGGCGACCATGTGGATGCTGCCGTTGACGCGATTGCCGAAACTGACTACGCGGGTCGATTCAAAGCGCTGGGCCTGGCGGTCCGTGCTTGGGCCCTGCGCGAGCCGGCCAGCTACGCCTTGCTTTTCGGCAGTCCCGTGCCCGGCTACCAAGCGCCAGGGGAGCGCACCACGGTGCCAGGGACCCGGGTCATCCTCCGCCTTGTTGGCATCCTCGACGCCGCCTACCGGTCGGGCGCGCTGGCACCCCAGCAGGGTCCCGCCGTCGTGATTCCATCCGGCCTCGCCGCAGATATGGAGGCCGTGCGGGCGGAGCTCGGCCTTGCTGCCGACGATGAATTCCTGGCGCGCGGTGTGCTGGTGTGGACCTCGTTGTTCGGGGCTGTCAGCTTTGAAGTCTTCGGCCAGTACGGAGCGGACACTTTCATCGCTCGGGAAGAGTTGTTCGAGCATCATTTGAGCATGCTTCAAGGACTGGCTGGGCTCCGCGAGGGTCATTGAGTAGGCGGTTATCCGAGTTCACCGTAGGCGAAACAAAACCCAAATCGCCGTGTTTCCGCGGGATTATGGACCGCGGAAAGCAAAGTTGAGCGTACATGACTCAACTTTGGATTGACTTTGGCTTCAGCCTGAGTACAGTTGAGTCCAGAACGCTCAACTAGCCGATTGTTGAGTGGGCTCCCGATGATCATCCGCCCAGCGGACCGCCGTCGAGCGCAATCGCCAACATCGGCCATTGAAAGGAAACAAGATATGTCACGTGCAGTAGGTATCGACCTCGGGACCACCAACTCCGTGGTCGCAGTTCTCGAAGGTGGCGAGCCCACCGTCATCGCCAACGCAGAAGGCGGCCGCACCACGCCGTCGGTCGTTGCGTTCTCCAAGTCCGGTGAAGTCCTGGTTGGCGAGATCGCCAAGCGCCAGGCCGTCAACAACATCGACCGCACCATCGCTTCAGTCAAGCGCCACATGGGCACCGACTGGACCGTCGCCGTCGATGACAAGAAGTACACGCCGCAGGAAATCTCCGCGCGTATCCTCATGAAGCTCAAGAACGACGCCGAGAGCTACTTGGGCGAAAAGGTCACCGACGCCGTGATCACCGTTCCGGCCTACTTCAACGACGCCGAGCGCCAGTCCACCAAGGAAGCCGGCGAAATCGCGGGCCTCAACGTGCTCCGCATCGTCAACGAGCCCACCGCGGCTGCACTGGCTTACGGCCTGGACAAGGGCAAGGAAGACGAACTCATCCTGGTCTTCGACCTCGGTGGTGGAACCTTCGACGTCTCCCTCCTCGAGGTAGGCAAGGACGAAGACAACTTCTCCACCATCCAGGTCCGCGCAACCGCAGGTGACAACCGCCTCGGTGGCGACGACTGGGACAACCGCGTGGTCGAGTGGCTCCTGAGCCAGCTCAAGATCAAGGGCATCGACCTTTCCAAGGACAAGATTGCCCTCCAGCGTCTGCGCGAAGCTGCGGAGCAGGCCAAGAAGGAACTGTCCTCCTCCACCAGCACCAACATCTCCCTCCAGTACCTGTCCGTCACCCCTGACGGCCCGGTCCACTTGGATGAGCAGCTGACCCGTGCCAAGTTCCAGGACCTCACTAAGGACCTGCTGGACCGCACCAAGAAGCCGTTCCACGACGTCATCGCTGAAGCCGGCATCAAGGTTTCCGATATCGACCACATCGTGCTCGTTGGTGGTTCCACCCGCATGCCTGCCGTTTCCGAGCTCGTCAAGGAACTCGCCGGCGGCAAGGAGCCCAACAAGGGCGTCAACCCGGATGAAGTTGTGGCTGTCGGTGCTGCCCTGCAGGCCGGTGTCCTCAAGGGTGAGCGCAAGGACGTCCTCCTCATTGACGTCACCCCGCTGTCCCTTGGCATCGAAACCAAGGGTGGCGTCATGACGCACCTCATCGAGCGCAACACCGCGATCCCCACCAAGCGTTCCGAGACCTTCACCACCGCTGACGACAACCAGCCGTCCGTGGCCATCCAGGTCTTCCAGGGCGAGCGTGAATTCACCCGCGACAACAAGCCGCTGGGCACGTTCGAACTGACCGGTATCGCTCCGGCTCCGCGTGGTGTCCCGCAGGTCGAGGTCACCTTCGACATCGACGCCAACGGCATCGTGCACGTCTCCGCCAAGGACAAGGGCACCGGCAAGGAACAGTCCATGACCATCACCGGTGGAACCGCACTGTCCAAGGACGACATCGACCGCATGGTCCGTGAAGCCGAAGAGCACGCCGCAGAGGACAAGGCCCGCCGCGAAGCTACGGACACCCGTAACTCCGCAGAGCAGCTCGCTTACTCCGTGGACAAGCTCATCGCCGACAACGACGACAAGCTGCCCGAAGAGGTCAAGACCGAGGTCAAGGCCGACGTCGACTCCCTCAAGTCCGCGCTGGAAGGCACTGACGACGCCGCTGTGAAGACCGCGTTCGAGAAGCTGCAGGCTTCCCAGACCAAGCTCGGCGAAGCCATCTACTCGCAGGCCTCCGCAGCTGACGCTCCGGGTGCAGGTGCCGCAGGCGCTCCCGCCGGTGGTGCAGGCGCAGGTTCGTCCGATGAGGACATCGTCGACGCCGAAATCATCGACGAAGACGAAGCGAAGAAGTAGCCATGCCTCACCACGGCAACGAAGAAGAGCACTCCGAGGGCAACGAGCCGCGCAAGCCCGTTATCCGGGACAACCGCAAGGTTGACCCGGAGACCGGAGCGGCCCGCCACCCGGACAGCGAAGCTGGCGCTCCTGCCCAAGGCAATGCCGCTCCCACGGATGGCGACGCACTCTCCCAGGCTGAGGAAATCCTCAACGGGGTAGAGGTGCCGGCCGAGGAATCGGTGGCACCGGGGGCCGCGGCTGAAGCCCAGGCAGCGGAGCTCCGCAACGACCTCCTTCGCCTTCAGGCTGAGTACGTCAACTACCGCAAGCGCGTGGAACGCGACCGCGCCGTCGCAGGGGAGATGGCCGTCATCGGCGTCCTGAACTCCCTGCTCCCGGTGCTGGACGACGTCGACGCTGCACGCCAGCACGGTGACCTCGAGGGCGGCCCCTTCGCCGCCATCGCCACCAAGCTGGAGAACGCGCTGAAGACGTACGGCTTGGAGCGTATCTCGGAAACGGGCGTCGAGTTCGACCCCACCATCCATGAGGCGCTCATCCAGCAGCCCGGCGAGGACATCCAGGTTGACACCGTCAGCCAGGTGTTGCGCTCCGGATACCGCTCTGGCGAACGTGTGCTGCGGGCAGCCCAAGTGATTGTGGCTGTCCCCGCGTAACACTCCGCGAGATGGCAGTTTGTGGCAGTGTTTTTCTGAAGCTCTGCTGAAACATTGGCATGAACTGCCATCTCGTTCCCCGACGAAAGGAAACGCTCTTGGCCAGCCAGGACTGGGTTGAAAAGGATTTTTACGCGATCCTTGGTGTTGCCAAGGACGCGTCCGACGCGGATATCAAGAAGGCTTACCGCAAGCTCGCACGGCAGTACCATCCGGATACCAACGCCGGGGATGCTGCCGCCGAGAAGAAGTTCAAGGACATTTCGGAGGCGTACTCCGTGTTGTCGAGCCCTGAGGATCGGCAGCAGTATGACGCCATCCGTGCCATGGGCGGCGCAAGGTTCGCCCCCGGTGCCGGTGGCCGCGGAACCCCTGGTGGCAACGGCGGGTTTGAGGACTTGTTCGGTGGCCTGTTCGGCGGTGGGCCTGGTGCCCGGCAGCCCGCCGGTGGCGGCCTCCCTCCAGAGTTTGCCGACCTGTTCGGAGGGGGCTTTGGCAGCGGAGGCCAGACTGGATTCCAGCGGACGCCGCAGAAGGGCTCCGACCGGACAGCGACGACGTCCATCTCTTTTGCCGGTTCCATCCATGGCACCACGGTGAGCCTGCGCGAAAGCAACGGCAACGTGATTGACGTCAAGATCCCGGCCGGAATCAAGGACGGCCAGAAAGTCCGTCAGCGCGGCAAGGGCAACGCCGGACCCGCAGGTAACGGTGACCTCATCATCACCGTGAGCGTCAAGCCGCACGAATTCTTCCAGCGCGACGGCGACAACATCAGGATCCACGTTCCGGTCACGTTCGGCGAGGCCGCACTCGGCGCGACCATTGAGGTGCCCACGCTCGACGGCGACACCGTCAAGGTGCGCGTCCCGGCGGGAACGCCTTCGGGCCGTACCCTGCGGGTCAAGGGTCGCGGCGTGAAAACTCCCAAGGCGACCGGCGACCTGCTGGTGACCATCGACGTCGCAGTTCCTCAAAACCTTAATAAAGAAGCGGAAGAAGCCGTCAAGGCGTTTGCCGCGGCAACCACCGACGCCGACCCGCGTCGCGACCTGGCCGCGAAGGCCCGGTTATAGGGAGCAGGCTATGGGCATCGACGTCAATCAGCCGATCTTCGTGATCTCCGTGGCTGCTGAGCTTGCGGACATGCACCCGCAGACGTTGCGCCAGTACGACCGGCTGGGTATCGTCTCGCCCAGCCGTGCGCCCGGAAAGTCCCGCCGTTACTCCCAGAATGATGTCAACAAGCTGCGGGAGGTCCAGCGCCTCTCGCAGTCCGGCGTCTCACTCGAGGGCATCAAGCGGATACTCGACCTCGAAAACCAAGTGGCGGCGCTGCAGTACCGGGTGACCGAACTCCAGGAAGAACTGTCCCGCCGCCGGTCCCCGATAGACGCCCGCATCTTCGCGGCCGGAGCAGCAGGCGACGTCGTCAGCTTGGCGCGCGGCCAGCGACCCCGCGCGAGGTCCCAGGCTGTTGTGGTGTGGAAGCCGCGGCCGGGCGAGACGTTGTAGCCCACTTCTCTTGCCGCTACAACGGCAAGGTCCTGTCCCACCTCACCACAACCACTGCGCCACCGCCCTCGGTCCGGTCCACCTTGGTGAGAATTTGGGATTCGGGTGCGCCCATGTCCCTTACTTGCTGCCGGTAGTCCTCAACGCTGGTCACCAAGGACTCGTCTGTCCATTCACCTGGTCGCATCCTGATGGAAATCTCCACGGGCTCCGTGCTGGGGACGAGGAGTTCCTCCGGTTGGGCGGCGTCGCCGGTGGTACTTGCGACGGGCGTGGCGGGGGATGCTCCATCCCTTTCCAACCTCGGGCGCACAGCAGGCCGGGGCTCTCCGGGAGGAACCATCATCCGCATGGCAAACATCACGCAGGCAGCCCCGGACAAGAGTCCTACGGCCACCAGCAGTGCCGTGCGTACGGGACCACGTTTGGACGTGTTGGGAACCTCGGGGACAGCAACGGCAGTGGCTGTTATGAGGGGGATGCGCTGTGCCATGGAGTGATTCAACTTTCCGTAGGGTGTTTTTTGTCCGTGTTCCCGGTCGCCTCTCGCGAGGTGAGCCACAGGTAGATCCAGCCCAATTCAGTGACTGCATCCAGCAAGTACATCCTGCTGATTCTTCTCGGTGGGGCGCAGATAAGGTCCACGGCAGCCAGTTTCGCCGCCGTACCGATACCAATCAGGCGTGCCTGCGCTTGGCCGTGTTCCGAGCTGCCTGAACGGGCTTGGGCTGCCCCGTTGGTGACCATGAGCCCTGCGACGGTCCTGACGAGCCACTTATCTTTTTTAGGCCCAAAAATCGCTTCGAAGCTCCTCATGTGAACCGAGGGCCACAGCCCATTCACCACGTTGAACGAGCCCTGCAGACGGGCCAGGCTTTTTCGGTCCATCTTCCCTCCTAGCGTTCCGACGGCGTGGCTGGCGAGCGTCTTTCAATCGTAAGCATGCTTAGCAGCCTATGTAAGGGGTGAGGCGCGGGAGTTCGTGATTCCGCTCTACTGCCTGTGGCCAGACGGACGGAAGGAGCAGATAATGGAGTCATAGCACGGCAAGCAGCGCCCGTGCTGTTGGCTTATGCACCGACGCGACGTTTGCGTCCCTGCTCGCGTGGTGAGTGAGGAAACCCGATGCCGTTGTCGGAGGAAGAACGAAGGACCCTTGAGAGGTTGGAGCGGGATCTCGCTGCTTCGGATCCCGAACTCGCCTTCGAGCTGCAGTCCGGCCGCCCCCGGGGTGCAACAACGCGGAGGATTCTCGGCGCGCTAGCAGTCATTATCGGTTTTGGCCTGGTCATCGCGGGAATCGCTACCCAAGTGGTCATTCTGGGCGTACTCGGCTTCCTCCTCGCCAGCGCCGGGGCTTACTGGCTCTTCTCGGGGACCTCGCTGCGACGTCGGCTTCGTCGGCGCGGCGAACAGCCGTCCCCCTGAGCCCGCTCTAACGCGGCTTAGGCTCTCCGGACGGCATCACCATTCGCCAGGCATACACAGCAGAAGCACCAACAATTAACCCGGCGACGGCGGCTAGCCACCCTCCGCGACGGGCACTGTTACGGGGCGAGTTCCCCATCCGAGTCTTTCGGCTTAGTGCCACCGTCGCTTCTTTCACGGCCTTCGCGGCAGTGCGTTGAGCCTGCTTGGCCGCCTTCTTCTTGCCGGTCAATGTCAGGACAACTCCGTAAACCACTGATGGAACATCGGCGTGGTTGATCCGGGTCAACGCCCACCGCACCACCGCATTAGCCTGCGCGGAGGAGCCCTCCGCGGTACGTCCCACCCACTCGCGTGCGAGCTCTTGGACGGCCGGAACGATGCTCTGGGCCCGGCCTATCTGGGCCTGCGTCCTCTTGACGTTGATCTTGTTCATCCGGACTCTGTTCATCGTTAAACCCCTCACGAGAAGTTGCCCCCGTTTGCCAGCGTACGCCGGAGCCCGAGCCTTCAACAGACCGGGGCCTTCAACAGGCATGGGCCTTCAACAGGTCGGGGCCTCAACAGATACAAGCCAGCGCTCTTCCCAGTGAACTTGTCAGACCGGAAGAATCGATGCCAGTTCCACGGGGTTGTCCAGGCCGGCCCACCGGCCGTTCAGCGCGAGCTCGCCCTGGGGCTCGGCTGCTGCCGCAGAGTTGGCAGTAACGTCCGCTGTTGCATCGAGGACCCGGGCGACTTTCAGCCTGAAGGTACCTGCGTCAATGATCGTTACATCCTGCCCTGACACCGGCGCCGAAGCGCTTAAGGGGGGAAGGTCGCCGTCGAGCGTCCCGGTTCCCTTCACGGTGACCGTGCTGGGCCGTGGCTCGGGCTCGCCGTCGACGTACTGCAGTGCCTCGCCCTGCCCTGTGAGAATGGCCGCGGCGAGGGCTTTGACATATATCGGATCTGCGCAGGCGTCGTACACCCAGCGCTTCCCCAAAACTGAATGGTCCATAGTGCCGATGAGCCAATCACCGGCTCCGGCCAGCTCGTACCCGCGGTAGCTAAGGGGGATCTGGTAGAAGTGGCCGCCACTGGTGACGACGTGCGTCTCGAGGCCCACCTCGCCGGCCGGATCATCAAAGCGGTAGGCCCCCACGAGTTCGGCAGTGCCTTCCTTGATGAACCAGGGCTGCGCGGGCAGGTAGCCGGCAATGAGTTCGAGCTTGGACGGGGACAAGGTTGCCTTGTGGATGATCGCCATATGCCCAAGCCTAGGACAGCGACGCAGTGACTCGAACAGTGGCCGATGCGTGCCCTTGCCCCGGCTCTGATTAGAATCTAAGGGACGTCGACCATCGAGGGAATCATGAAGAAACTCACCACTGTCCTGATCGCTGCCGGGCTGCTTGCCACGGCCTCCGCTTGCTCCGCACCGCAGCTGACCACGGCGGAAACCTGTGACCGCGTAGGCGTCGCCGTATCCAGCCTTTCCAGCAACTCCGGCAAGACTGCCACCGCGCGCGTGGCAAACGCCGTACGCCCCATCGAATCGGTCGCTTCCGATGAGATGAAGTCCGTGGTCACGGCCATCGTGGACTACTCCGATGAAGCCTCCAAAGCGAACCCGGATGAGAACAAGATGGGCACCCTGTCAGCCGCCTACCAGGCCGCAGGAACAAAGTACGGCCAGCTCTGCGCCGCTAAGTAACGCCTAGAGACGTACTGCTGAAGCGTCTGCCGGGGGAGACCCGGCCATGATCGTCGGTTCATGGCCGGTCCCCGCGGCTTCCAGTAGGCTCGCCGGATGATCGAAAATGACATCCAGGCGCGCCTGCTCGCCGCCTATGACGAGCAACTCCGAACGGATGCAGAGGCGTCTGGTGCGATCAACGTCGCTGTCCATGGGCCCCTCCTGCTTGTCACGTTCGCGGGCGGGAACGGCTTCGTGACCTATAGGGATCTGGGCGGCGCGGACGTTGACGCTGTTCGTCAACTGGTCGCCGCCGCTATCGAGTACTACAGGGCAGACCCCGGCGTCACCCGCGTGGAATGGAAAACGCGAGGGCATGACCGGGCTCCTGGTTTGCCCGAGGCCCTGCAGGAGAACGGATTCGTCCCCGATCCGGCCGAATCGATCATGATCGGCCAAGCGGAGCTGCTTAGCCGCCCTGTTGCCCTTCCCGACGGCGTGACGCTGCGCCAGGTGACTGATGAGGCCGATGTTCGTGCCATGTGTGCGATGCAAGCCGAGGTGTTTGGCGATCCGACCTCGGACCACATAGCTGGCGCGCTGCTGCGACGACTTTCGCTGGATGACGGAATGGAGCTGTGGATCGCAGAGGCGGACGGCCGGATAGTCAGCGCCGGACGCTTGGAGCCGGTTCAAGGCACCACCTTCGCCGGAATCTGGGGCGGGGCTACGCGCCCGGCATGGCGTGGACGTGGCATTTATCGAGCGCTGACGGCCCGCCGCGCCCAGTCAGCGCTCAGCATGGGAAAGACGTTCATCCACAGCGATTCCACCGAGTTCTCCCGGCCCATTCTGGGGCGTTCGGGACTGGTGAAAGTCTCGACGACGACGCCGTACCGCTGGGTACGGCAAACGCCACCGGGTGCTTGACCCGGTGGCGTTTGCAGGTGCTGCAGCTGACGTGAAGCTCAGCAGTGTGGGGCGGACTTCCTAGTTCTTTGAGTCCCGGTTTCCACGGTTGTCAGAGTTGTTTCCGTCGTTGTGATCGTCTCCGGAGTTGGTGGAGGACACAACCGCGCCGCTCTGCTCGTTCAGCAGGACTTTGTCCTTGCGCTCCTTGTCGAAGTTGAACATCGCGTTCACTGACCCGGCAGTTGCGTCGGCAGAGCCGTCACCAATCTGGCCAGTGTGCCAGTTGTCCTCGATGAATCGAAGAATGGAGGCCTGGTCGGTCTGGGTGTGGTCCACGAAGTTCTTCTTCGAGTACGGGGAGATGACTACCAGTGGCTGGCGGGGGCCGGGGCCACAGCGGTCAGCGTAGTTGCCCGCCATAGGGACACCGGCCGATGCGGCACTTTGGCACCACGCGGCGTCGTCCGATGTGTTGGAGGAGTTCTTCACCTTGGCGGCGACATGGTCGTACCAGCCGTCGGAATCATCGTAGGCAAGCACAACCGCGGTGTCTTCCCAGTTCTTGGACTTCTGGATTGCGTTCACCGTGTTGGTGACGAACTTTTGTTCATCGAGCGGGTCGGAGTAACCGGCATGCCCGTCCTGGGACATGCCTCCCTTGAGGAACGACACAGCCGGCAGGTTGTCAGTGTTGACCACTTTGTTGAAGTCGGTGAGGTCGTACTGGTGGTTGGCTTGGCCGTTGTGGCCGATTTCGGCCACGGATGCCGGGGCCAAGTGGTGCGGGTTCGCCGTGGAAGCGTAGTACTGGAACGGCTGGTGGTGCGGCGAGTAGTCGACGACGCTCGCGCCTGCAACGTTCGTGTGGGTGGACAGGCACGACGCCGGAGAAGTTGCCGTAGCGGCAGTGGTGGGGGCGAAACCGCCCTGGAACCAGCCCCACGATGTGCCCTTGGCGTTGAGCAAGTCACCGATGTTCTTGCCAGTCATGCCGGCGAGGTTGCCGGGCTTGGGGTTGGTGTGGCTGCTGTTGGAGCAGTCGTCATAGACGGGATCGGGATCGTTGATAACGGTGCCGACGCCGGTGGCATCCGGTTGGCGAACGGCGCTGGACCCGCCGGCCGGGGTAGCTACGGGCTGCCCTGCCGGAGTGTATTCCTTGACGCCGTGGGTTTGTCCTGAAATCAGGTTCAGCGCGCCGGGGGTGGACGGGCCAAAGACGGTGCTGAAGTGGTTGTCACTCATGGAGTAGTTCTGGGCGTAGTTCCAGATGCCCGTGACGGTGTTTCCGTCGTAGTAATCCATGGTGAGCCCGGGGCGGCCATATTGGTTGGTCCCGCAGGCATCGCGGCTGGTGAAGGGGACGAACATGTCCATTGCGCCGCCGTTGTACGCTTTCTGCTCTGCTGTGTACCCATGGTCCTGGTCGCAAGTGACAGCCTGCATGGGTGAAAGACGGGCAGGTTGGACCGAGTTGGGGTTCTTCGGCGCCAGCAGGCCGGCGTTTGCCAAGGTGTTGATGTCCTTGGGGGTGTTTTTGGCGGCCGTGAAAGCCGTGGCCGGCGCGCCGGTGCCCTGCTGGGTTTCGCCTGGGACGTTGGCGGCTTGGGGGTACGTGGCGAAGTAGTGGTCGAAAGAGACGTTCTCCTGGAAAATCACCACCACGTGCTTGATGGGCGTTGCAGTCCCGCCGTGGTTTTCACCGGCGACGGCGGGGCCCGCGCCCATCCCCACCAGGCCGGCGGTCAAAGCCGAAGCGGCTAACGCAGTGGCTCCTGCCGCGGCGGCTATCCGCTTCCGCGTAAGTGCTTGTACTGGCATGCGATGTCCAATCATTCGTGTAGTGAACCGTTGAGTGCGGTGATGTGGCCTCCGCGACGTTACGTGCCGGCTATTAACCCACCGGGACGCTGGGGTGAACAACAGGTTGCCGTGGCCGGAAGCAGTAATCTAAAGCGGTCATCGCCGGACAAAAGACCTGTTGAAGGAGATCGCTATGACCACTGTTGCAGTACTAGGTGCAGGTGCCCTCGGAGGGGCCATGGCTGTCCGTTTGGCCGAGGGAGGTTATGACGTTCGCTTGTGGAACCGAACCGCATCGAGGGCGGAGGATGTGGCCGCAGGGTCGGACAAAGTCACAGCCGCACCCACCGTTGCGGAGGCGGCAGCGGAGGCCGACGTCGTGCTGACCGTACTGCGGGACGGGCCCGCGGTGGCGTCCATTGCAGAAGAGATGCTTCAGGCCATGCGACCGGAAGCCATCTGGGCCCAGGTCAGCACCGTAGGACCGGTCATGGCCCAAAGCCTTCGGGAGTCAGCGGCCAGCCACGGTATTGGCTTCCTCGATGCACCGGTCTCCGGAAGCACACCCCAAGCCAGCCAGGGTGCGCTGCTGTGGCTTGTCTCAGGCCAGGACAACGCCGTGGGCATTGCGCGCCCGGTCCTGGAGCGGCTGGGCAAGGAAGTGCGGGTTGTCGGCGGGGATCTGGAGGCCAGCGCCCTCAAACTGGCCGTGAACACGTGGCTGGCAGCATCAACGGTGGCGATCGCCGATGTCCTGAAAGTGTGCGATGCCTTGGGTGTCTCACACGAGGAGATGGTCACAACGCTCCAAGCAACGCCGTTGGCAATGCCTTTCGCTTTCGCCAAGATCGATCTGATGGAGAAGCGCGAATATCCCGCAGGCTTCGCGGTCGACCTCGCACTCAAGGACGTGGACCTGACCTTGGCCGACGGCAAACTGGACTTGCCGTTCCTGGAAGCAGTGCAGGAACGCCTGAAGGCGGCCATCAGCGCAGGTCACGGCCGGGACGACGTCGCGGCGGTGTACGAAGGGTAAGGAAGAACCCGTACGCTGGGACCTACTCCGCGAACAGTGCCGCCAAGTCGTCCGCCGTCAACGATCCACCGGCCATCGCGTCGCCTTCCATCACGTCCGCGAACAGCTGCGATTTCTTGGCCTTCAAGGCCATGACCTTCTCTTCGATGGTGTCCTTCGCTACCAGCCGGTACACCATGACGTTCCGGTCTTGGCCTATGCGGTGGGTACGGTCCACAGCCTGAGCCTCCGACGCCGGGTTCCACCAAGGGTCGAGCAGGAACACGTAATCAGCCTCGGTCAGGTTGAGTCCGAAGCCGCCGGCCTTCAGCGAAATCAGGAACACCGGAGCCGTGCCGTTCTTGAACTCGCTCACCACATCGCCGCGGTTCCGCGTGGAGCCATCGAGATAGCAATACTCCACCCCTTCAGCGTCCAAACGGTCGCGGACTTTGCCCAGGAAACCGGTGAACTGGCTGAATATCAGTGTCCGGTGGCCCTCGGAGATGACGTCTTCGAGTTGCTCGAACAGCACGTCCAGCTTCGAGGATCGAACGCCGGAGAGCGATGAATCCACCAATGACGGGTCAAGGCTCAACTGCCGGAGCAACGTCAACGACTGGAAAATCGTGAAGCGGTTCTTGTTGACGTCATCAATGAGGCCCAGGATTTTCTGCCGTTCGCGCTGCAAGTGGGTCTGGTAGACCTTCTGGTGCCGTGGGTTGAGCACCACTTCAAGTACTTGCTCCTGCTTGGGCGGCAGGTCCTTGATGACTTGCTCTTTGGTGCGGCGCATCATCAGCGGACGGACCCGACGCCGGAGCTTACCCAGTTGCGCGGAGTCCCCGTTCTTTTCCACGGGCTTTTGGTAGTTCTCGGCGAAACGCTTGGGGCTTGGGAACAGACCCGGCGCCACAATCGAGGTCAGCGCCCAGAACTCCATCAGGTTGTTCTCCAGCGGCGTGCCGGTGATGGCCAGCTTGAAACGGGCCGGCAGTTTGCGGGCACACTGGTACGCCTTGGACTGGTGGTTCTTCACGAACTGCGCCTCGTCCAGCATCAGCCCGGCCCAGTGGAAGGACGCGTAGGCATCGTAGTCAATGCGGAACAAGGCATAGGAGGTAATGACGACGTCGGCACCGGCCAACGCTTCCGCCGGCGCCAGGCCGCTCTTGGCGAAGGTTTCCCCGACGGTCCGCACCACAAGTCCCGGCGCGAACCGCTCCGTCTCCAGCGCCCAGTTGCTGACGACGCTGGTGGGCGCCACCACGAGGAAAGGAGCCCGCGGCGGTACTCCCGCAGTATCCCTCGCAGCATCCTTCGCTGCCAGATCCTTCGCGGCACACATCAGCGCGATCGCCTGGACCGTCTTACCAAGGCCCATGTCATCGGCCAGCACACCGCCGAGGCTGTGCTTGTACAGGAAGCTGAGCCAGTTGAACCCTTCCAGCTGGTACGGACGCAGCTCAGCGTTCAGGCCGGCCGGCAGCGGCAGCCCTGTCACGCCGTCGTCGAGCAATCCACCCACGGCCTCCCGCCACGCGGCCGCCTGTTCGTCAACTATGCCGAGCTGCGCGAGCTCGTCCCAGAGCCCGGCTTGGAAGCGGCTGATCTGCAGGGTTCCGTCCTTGTTGTCCGGGTTGTCCTGCAGGGACCGGGCCTCGTCGATGAGGGCCCGCAGCTGGTGAAGTTCGGGGAGGTCGAGCGAGAAGTAGGCGCCACTGGGCAGCAGCATGCGGGTCTGGCCAGCGGCGAGGGCAGAGAAGACCGCAGCGAAAGAGACGGGTTCGCCTTCGAGCGTGATCACGATGCCGAGATCGAACCAGTCACCGCTGGCCGTTTCCTTGGTGGAAATCGACACGACGGGAGCCTCTTCGGCCTCTCGGTAGTCAGCGATGTCACCGGAGGTTTCCACCACGACGTCGGGGAGGTCCTTGAGCGCGGGCAGCACCTCCTCCGTGAACGCCAGCGTGTCCAAGCCGCTCAGTTCTGCCGAGGCCGCCAACCGCGGAGCGCCCCAGCCGCCAGTGGACGATTCCGCCAACGCGGACACCACATCCCACGGCCGCCCGAGGGACTCCAAGATGCGCTCTTCCTCGGGGTCGTCACGGTACCCGCGATCATCCGGGTGGCGCCAGAGTGGCTGAGCCGTGACGAGCGTGCCGGACTTGTAGTGCCATTCCCAGTGGAGCCGGACTTTGTGGTCGTTGCCGTAATTCGCGAGCAGGGACAGCGTGGGAAGGGCAAGGGTAGGCAGCTCCACGGAGTCATCCGCCGCCTGCACGGCCGTGGACTGCCGCAGCTTCGGGTAGAACGAGGTCAGGAACCGGCCCTCGTCCTCCGCCGGAATCTGGAGCGTTTGGCCGTCGCTCACGAATTCCAGCAACTCATCGGTGATGCCACCCTCGATCGGGGCAAGGGTGATGAGGTTGTTCAGTTGCGGTACGCCGGGCAGCGATTCGCTGGCATGGGTGAAGAAGATGCCGTTGGCAGGCTTACCGAGGAAGCCCACGGTTCCGGCATCAATCGAGTGACCGTTAACGGTGATCGACGGCGCGAGCTGCAGGCCGCCGTCGTGCGTTGGGTTGGTCGGCTCGGTCGCGTCGGTGCCCACTCGCGCCAGGCTAAGTCCGACGACGGCGGGTTGGGTTTCGACGCGGACAGGCTCACTACCAGCCGAGTGGATGAGGGGGATGCCGGCTTTGGTGGCGTCCGCGAGTAATGACCAGAGGTTCTTGGCCGCAAAGTCGTTCAGGCTCAACCACATGGCGCCCGATGGTTGCTGGCGTCCGTTGCTGGAGCCGTGGGCGGCGAGGAATGTTTGGAGCCATTCGACCTGGACCTCGTTGAATTCGCGCCGGAAGCTGATGTAGGTCAGGTTGTTCCACGAGACATCACCGCGAATCCATTTACCTTTGGCGCCCATCATCACGGGCCGGGCCTTGAGTTGCCGGACGCTGCGCATGGGGTCCCGACGGCCTGTGTAGGAGAAGTGGGCGGCTGGCTCTTCAACCTCGAACTGAAGGGCCAGCTGGATTCCTGCCGCGCTTGGGGCAGTAGCGGGCTTGGTTATTAACCTGTTGAGGGCCTGTTCCCAAGCGGGACGTGCCGTGGCGTTGTGCTGGGGCCGTGCGGTTTGGATTCCCGGAGCCTGGGACAGGAGTTGCGCCCGAATAGTGGGGTGGTCTTCGGCGGTGAACAGCAGGGCCGCCACGTGCTTGCAATCCTTGCGGACCGGGCAGCTGCAAATACCTACCGTGCAGCTCCAGCCGCTGGGCTTGCGGACCAATTTTGCCGACGTCGAATATGGCTGGGGACCGCTGCCGCGGACTTTGCCGAGCAGGAGGCCGGTGCCCGCATCGAACGTGACCCCGGTGACCCGGCTTCCCATGGCATAGGCCAGCCCGGCCGCGAGGGAGCGGTCGTTGATAGCAGGAGTCTGTATGGCCAGTTCCCAGGTTTCGTCTGTGTGGGACGGCATGCGTCGGGCTACTTTCGGCAGGAGGTTATCTGTTCAATCTTAGTCAGCCCGGGACGGCCCCCAAACTTCGCCCACCGTTAACCCCAACCTCGTTTGCCGCGCCACTGCCCCGCGTACGTTGAAAGTGTCCGGAGCACCATGAGCTTTTAGCAGTGAGGATTTCCCATGACTACCAACCAGTACCCCGTCGTCCTGAGCAAGGCCAGCCTTGAAGCCGGCAACGCGGAGGTTGTGGACTCCAACGTCACCGTCGTGAACGAGATGTACCAGGAACTCCTCAACAGCGACGAAATCGCTCCAGCAGCGCTGAACAGCTACTTCGTGGATTTCTACTTGACGCAGGCCCTGTCCGGTGGGTTCGCGCAGTACGTCTTCACCGCACCCGAACGGGAAGAAGTAGATGCTTTCGTAAGGGCCGGTTTGGAAGGCATGGGCGCAACGCGGCACTGGACCTGTTCAACCGGACTGCCGCCGCCTTCGACGCGCTGAGCGAAGACGAAGCGGAGGCCTATCTCGACGGCGAACTGGACGAGTCGGAGACGCCGGTTGCCGGCGTCGTGCTGCTTGATGAGCTGGACGGTGAGTTCGAAGGCCTGCTGGAGGAAGAGGACATCATCGACCTCAACGCCGCTTACCTTCGTGGTCAGTCCGAGCTTCTGGTCCTTACTGACGAAGAGATCGAAGCGCACATCGCCGAACGGGTTGCACAGATACCGGACCTCGCCGAGCGCCAAGCCGAAGCGGACGAGGAAGCCCTCGCCAGCGCACCCGAGTTCGAGGTCATCATCCGCGAACTGTGCGATGTGGCTGGCTACGCCTTGGAAAAGATCACCATGGGTGACCCGAACTACGACCACGACGGCGTGACCACCCTCGCCTGGCATTTCTCCACCGATCACGGCGACTACATCATGGTGGAAGAGGACGAGGAAGCCTTCATGATCCACCCGGAGACCAAGGAGATCATCGCCGCCGTTGAGTTCGAAGAGTCCGAGTTCGCTGACGCGTAGGGCTTCCCCGGTAAACGCCTATGGCGCCGCGTTCCCCGGCGCCATAGGCGTTGCCAGTCACGTCGGAGTCAGGAGTCGGGGTTCTTGCGCAGGTACTCTCGGAGGCCGGGAATGGCGTAATCGACTTTGCCGTGACCTGTTGATTCGATGAGTCCGGCGTCCAAGAGCCGGTTCCTGTATTTCGCAACGAGAGTTGGCCGCGATCCCGTGCGGTGGATGATGTCGGCCGTCACGGAGGGTCCGTCATCGATGGACATGGCATGGAGGAACTCCCTGTCCTTGGCTGATGCGGCGGCGAGGGCTGCCTCGATGACGACGCGTTCGTTGCGTCGGATGCCGGCAGCGATGGCCCTGTTGACCGCTTTCGGGGGTAGCTGGCCGTTGTTCTTCTCAGCTTCTCGCCAGAGGAAGTAGCCGATGAGCTGAATCAGGAAGGGATATCCTCCTGTGGCAGCTGCTGCCTCTCGGATCAGCCCAGGCGCGATGCTGATGCCAGCTCCGGCAAAAGTGTCGGTGTACGACTTCTCGACGTCGCTGACGGCCGCGGCATGCAGGTCGATCTTGTCGGCCCTCCGAAGGAACGTCGCTACGCCTTCGTTCAGAAGGTCCGATACGGCTGCGGGCAGCCCAGCGAAAATCAACGCGATGGGCAGTCGGTCCTGGATGAAATGCTGCACACTGGCCGCTAATTGGGCGAGCTCGGCGCGGTCAGCGGCGTGGATCTCATCCACCGTGATGAGCAACCCCGTGCCGTGTTCATCAAGCAGGGCCAGGAGGGCTTCTCCCAGTTCGCGCCAGTCGACTTGGCGTTCGGGTGTCAGTTGGGAAGTGATACTGAAACCGGCCACGGACATCCCGGTGATACGGCGGCGGGATTCGTAATTGTCACCCAGTTCCTGGGTCAACCGCCGCATCTTCTCCCCAATACGGCCCATGAATGTACCTGTGGCGGTCTCGGCGATGACAGCCCACCCGTGCTCGCGGGCGACGTCGTGGGCTGCCCCAGCATGACCGTCTTGCCGATGCCCCGGGCGCCAGTGAAGATCGATAGCAAACCCGGTGCGCCCGAGCCAAGCTCCAAGCCATATTCGAACTCGTCCAGAAGCCCGGAGCGGCCGATGACTTCCGGAGGGGTGGCCCCAGCCGTGGGTCTGAAGGGGTTCTCGGTCGGGGCCTCGCAGCAGTCTCCAGGTTCAGGTGAATTCAGGTGAATTTGGTGAATTTGGCTAGGGTGGTGGATTTAGGCAGGGTGGTGAATTTAGGCAACGGGGTGAATTTGGTGAATACCACCATGCTAACGCAGCACCGCGCCCCTACCCTGGCCTCAGTACCCGGAGTTTGCCGAACCCTTGACCATCTCGCCGCTCGGGCCTGCCAGGTACCAGACGCTGCCGACTCCTTGTCCGAGGACGTCGCCAGGTTTCTTGTCCTTGGAGTAGTAGTACAGGGGCATCCCGTTGAGGGTCACTTGCTTCTTGCCGTCCGGAGTTGCGATGGTGCCCACGGTTCCCGTGACCCCGTCAACGGCAGGTGTGGCGGACGTCGTCGTCAATACCGGCCACAGGGCCAAGCAGGCTCCGGTGCAAGAGCTCTTACCCGAGTCCTTGACGTCCTTGGTGAAGAAGTACAGGCTCATGCCTCTGCTGTCCACCAGAATCTGCCCGGCACTTGAGGAGGCAACTTTCAGTTCGGCCCCGGAGCTGGACGCTGCTGAGGAACTGGAACTCGAACTCGAACTGGAACCCGACGACGCCGGTGGTGCTGCGGAGGAGCCGGCGCTGGTCCCGGAACTGCTTCCGCATCCGGCGAGGGCGGCGGCGAGGACAAGTGCACTGAACCCGAGGCTGAGTTGCTTTTTCATCTCTTGCTCCTTTGATGAGCCGGCCGGGATGGGCTGGCGCTACCCCCTATGACGCCAAGGGGGGAAGAATGGTTCACGGGTGGTGAACCTTTTTCCGCCGGGGCACGTCTTATGGGCAGGAGCGGTGGAAGGGATCGCAGCGGAGGTGGGTAATGGCCTTAGACGAAGACGTGGTCGCCGCGATCTACAGAGATCACGGGACAGCGCTGAAACGCTTCGTGCTCAGCTGTACCTCGGACACGCACATGGCGGACGACGTCGTTCAGGAAACCATCCTCAAGGTGTGGCAACACGCCCCACAAATCACCGGCAGCCTGCGCAGCTACCTCTTCCGGACGGCCCGCAACGTCATCATCGACAACTACCGCAAATCCCAGAGGCGGCCGCACGAAACCGGGGAGCATGACCTCCCGGACCACGCCGCTACCGAGCGCGTGGACGAACTCCTGAACCGTGTGCTCATGGAGGAGGCCCTGCTGAGGCTCAGCCACGAACACAGGGAGGTCCTGGTGGCCCTCCACTATCAGCGGTACACCGTCGCCGAGGCAGCATTACAGCTGAACATCCCCAGCGGCACGGTGAAATCCCGGGCCTTCTATGCAGTGAAGGCCCTTCGAACAATCCTTGACGAAATGGGGGTGGAACGGTGAGCGTTGACTCTGTCCACCAATTGCTGGGAGCCTACCTGCTGGGCGGCCTGGACCCTGTAGAAGAGCGGGCGTTCACAGACCATCTCGCCGGTTGCGCCGAGTGCCGCGGTGAATTGGAAGGCCTCGAAAGCCTGCCGGCGTTGCTCGACGCCTTGCCCGCTGCGGACGCCATTGCCCTCACGTCCAGCGGCCACGCCAGCGCGCCGCTTTCCCTCGTGGAAGCCGAAACGGTCCCGGAGGCCATCCTCGTAGATCTCGCTGCGCAAAGGAAAAAGTCACGACGCCGGTGGTCCGCTTTGGTGGGTGCGGTCGCCGCGGCCTGCTTGGCAGCGGGCGTCCTAGGCGGCCCATTGCTGAACCAACCACCAAAGCCCGACGCAAGCTACTCGGTGCAAGCAGACAACGGTCTGCAACTCACCGTCGCCATGGTGAAGAAGACCTGGGGCACCGAACTCGACGTCGATGGCAAGAGCATGCCCTTGGCCGGAACGCTCTATCTCTGGGTGAAGGGCCGTGACGGCGCCGAGGAGCTTACGTGTGGTTGGACTGCGACGCCGAGTGGTCGGATCAAGGTAACGGGCGCGACGCCGGTCCAGCTGGCGGGGATTGCTGGCGTGGAACTCCGGGATGAGGCGCAGAAGACCGTGGCGTCGATCTCGGTGCCTTAAGTCGGGAAGCCGGGCTAGATCTTGCGGTAGGTCAGGTCGAAGATCATGCGGCCAGCCTCGTGCGCTTTGTTCTCAAAGCTGGTCCGGACGCGGCCCTCGAAGCGCGGAGCCCAGCCGCCTTCCTCGTCCACGCCTTCGTTCGGCCCGGTGTGCTCGGTGCTGACAGGAGCCCGACCCTCGCGGACGGGCGCCCCACCCACCACGGATTCGACGCCGGACTGCCACACTTGGGTCAGAGGGCTGTCCTCGCCGCTGCGCTCGCCGTCGTGCATGTTCTCGAAGTCCGGTGACCCGGCGAGGACCTCGCGAACGTGGACCGCGTAGTTGGACCAGTCAGTGGCGATACGCCAATACCCGCCCTTTTCGAGGGCCTTGGCAGCAACGGCTGCGAAGGCAGGCTGGATGAGCCGACGCTTGTGGTGGCGGGCCTTGTGCCACGGATCCGGGAAGAACACCCACAGTTCACTGACTGAGCCTGCCGGGAGCATGGACTCAAGGACCTCGGGCGCATTTGCTTCCACCACGCGCACATTGGTCAGCCCGCGGCTGTTGATCTTGATGATGGTGTTGGCCAGCCCTGGGGTGTAGACCTCCACGGCGAGGAAGTCCTTGTCCGGGTTCTGTTCAGCAGCGTGGACAACGGCGTCGCCCAGTCCCGATCCGATCTCGACGATCAGGGGAGCCTTCCGCCCAAACACTGCCTCGGCGTCGAACGTGTAATCCGGGTGCACCGAGGTGTTGGCCACGTGCCGGGGGACCTGGATGGCCCAGCGCTCAGCGTGCTCCTCCCACGCAGCTTGCCTGCGACCCTGCAAACGGGTGCCTCGACGCACAAAGCTGACAGGCCGCCCACCATACGTACCGAAGGAAGCTTGGCTGCCGGGCGTGATGGGGCGCGGGGAATCTGGGGTTTCACTCATCCATTCCAGAATACTTGGCTTCGGCTGCCCGAGGTGGAACGGGCTGGAAGGGGGCACGCTGACACAATGGGAGGCGTGACCGCCTCGAAGAACCCTGCGCACCCCGGGAAATCCATCCGACCCGAGATCGCCGTGGACGCCGAGATCGATGAAGAACCGGCAGCGGACCCTACCTGGCTCAACGGCGCACGGGGCTTGGTCTACCTCGGTATTTGCCTTGTCCTGATCGGCTTGAACCTTCGGACGGTCTTCTCGAGTTTCTCGGCGGTGCTTCCGGAGATAACGTCCGACGCCGGCCTGCCGGGCTGGTCGCTGGTGGTGCTCACCACGGTGCCGGTTACGTTGCTCGGGGTCTTCGCGCCCGTTGCCCCGGTCCTTGCCCGAAGGTTCGGTGCAGAACGTGTGCTTCTGGGCGCCATGGCGGTGCTCACAGCCGGGTTGCTCGTCAGGCCCGTGGACCTCCCCGGGGTGGGTCACTTGCCGGCCCTCCTCCTTGGGACCGCCGCGTGCGGGGCGGCCATCGCGTTGTGCAACGTGCTGCTTCCCGGTGTGGTCAAGCGGGACTTTCCTCAGCGGCTCGGCTTGATGGGCGGGCTGTACACCACAGCGATTTGTGCCTCGGCCGCCCTTGGTGCGGGCTTCACGTACCCGATCTTCACGGCAACCGGCCACTGGACCTCGGCGCTGTGGTTCTGGGCGCTGCCTGCCGGCGTCGTGCTTTTGCTGTTCCTGCCCCTGGCGGTCCGCCAGCATCCCGTCCGGCATCAGGCCGTCGGTGGTGGCGTTAACGTGTGGCGTTCGGCCGTGGCGTGGCAGGTGACCATCTTCATGGTCCTCCAGGCGATGA
Organism: Arthrobacter sp. efr-133-TYG-104; assembly: GCF_030208915.1. NCBI lineage: Bacteria > Bacillati > Actinomycetota > Actinomycetes > Micrococcales > Micrococcaceae > Arthrobacter > Arthrobacter sp. efr-133-TYG-104. Next base: position 102,727 of record NZ_JARVTA010000005.1, on the reverse strand, counting down.
TGTCCTTCAGCGTTTTCGCTTGGCTTGCACCGATTCTCCGGGACCGTGGGGTGGATGGCGGAACGGCCGGTTTGATGGTTTCGGTGTCCATTGTGCTGCAGATGCTTGGCTCGTTGTTCGCCCCGGCCCTGGCTGCCAGGCTCAAGGACCAGCGGGTGATCAATGCCGTGGTGGCGTTGATGACCGGTGGCGGTTTTGCCCTCAGTATCTTCGGCCCACCGGAGTTCATTTGGGTCTGGACGGGGCTCAATGGGTTGGGGCAGGGGTCGCTGACCGCCGTCGCCCTCACCATGATCATGGTCCGTACCCGCGATGCCCACACAGCCGCGCACTTGTCCGGGATGATGCAGGGGGTCGGGTACGGCGTGGGCTCGGCGGGGACGTTGATGGTGGGGCAGTTGCACCAAGCGACGGGCGGGTTTGCGGCCGCCGGAATCCTGTTCCTGGTGGTTGGATCACTCGGTGCGTTCTTCGGCTACCGCGCAGGCCGGGACCGTTTTGTTTAACGTTGCCAGGCCCGCTCTGCACCCTAAAACTCCTAAGAAGGGTGCAGAGCGGGCCTCGCAACGAGGAAGAACCTACAGAGTGAGGTCCTTGCCCTTGGTTTCGGCAATGGAGAAGGCAAACCCGATACCCACCAGCAGCAGGATCACCGCGTACACATTGAACAGGTACCCCTGCCCGACGCTGCCCAGCCAGGTCTGCAGGTACGGTGCCGTACCGCCGAACACGGCGACGCAGATGGAATACGGGACACCGACGCCGATGGTGCGGATGTGGGTGGGGAACAGCTCGGCGTAGACGGCCGGAACGATCGCGGCGCTGCCTGCGATGAAGAACAGCATCACGGACATGGACACGGCCAACTGCCACGGCGAATCCTTCAACAGCCAGGTCATGGGGAAGTGCAGCAATGCCGCACCTGCAGAGGAAGCAATGATCACGGGCTTGCGGCCGATGCGGTCGGACAGCTTCCCCCAGAACGGCAAGGCGGCAATGAACACCACGTTTCCGATGACGCCCGCCCAGAGCGCTGCACCGCGGTCCATCTTCAACGACGACGCCGCGTAGCTCGGTGCCACGACTCCCCAGATGTAGTAGACAACGGTGAGTCCCACAGTCAGACCGACCACTTGCAGCGCCTGCTTGCGGTACTTAACGATCTGCGGCCACATCGGCAGCCGCTTCTCCTTGGGAGCCTCAGCTTCGAATGCGTGGGTTTCCCTCATCTTGGCCCGCATGAATAACGCGTAAACGCCCAGCGCCCCGCCGATCAGGAACGGCACACGCCAACCCCAGGCGTTCATGTCGCTCTTGCTGAGCACACCGGTGAGTATGGCACCGAGCAGAGTACCCGCGAGGATGCCCGCAGTGCCGGACGTGTAGATCAGCGTGGCCCAAAAACCGCGGCGCTCCTTGGGTGCCATCTCCGAAAGGTACGTTTGCGACGACGGCAACTCACCACCGTGGGCCAGGCCCTGGATGAGCCGTGCGATCAGCAGCATCACCGAGGCGAACGCACCAACCGCTTGGAATGTTGGCGCTATGCCGATCAGCAGGCTGCCCACGGCGCCGATGGCGACGGCGATGGTCATCGACGTCTTGCGGCCAACCCGGTCTCCGATCCACCCGAAGACGAACCCGCCGAACGGCCTGGCTACGAATCCGACGGCGAAAATCGCCAAGGTGGACAGCACGGCCGACGTCGGGTCGGTCTGGCTGAACAGGGCGCTGGCGATGAACGGCGAGAACGTGGCGTAGATCGCCCAGTCGTACCATTCGACGGCATTGCCGATCCCTGTTCCGACGAGCGTGCGCAGATGCGACTTGTGGACCTTGACGTCGGGGGACGTTCCTACGGTGGCGGTCATGTGCTTCTCCAAGTTAAGCGGGGGCTGGGGATTTTAGTTGCCGGCGAGGGCGGCGATGCGGGACACGGCGAGTTCGGCATAAAGCGCCGCACCGTCGGTGAGGACGCCGTCGTCGAACGTTGCGTACGGCGAGTGGTTGAAGGGCGACGTCGCGTGGTCGGCGCCCGGGGGGACGGCGCTTAGGCCCACGAATGTTCCGGGAACTTCTGCCAGGACGCGGGAGAAGTCCTCGGAGCCGCTGAGTGGCGTGGCCATCCGGGTGTGCCGGGATTCCCCGAACAGCCCCTCGATTACTTTCGCTGCCGTGGCGGTCTCACCTTCGCTGTTGATGGTGAGCGGATACTCTTCCTGGTAATCCACATCCACCTCCAAGCCGTGGGCTGCGGCGATCCCTTTGAGCAGCCGTGGTACCACATCCATCATCTTCTGCCGGGACGCCTCTGAGAAGGTGCGGATGGTGGCTTCGATCCGGGCGGTTTCGGGGATGACGTTCCGCTTGGTGCCCGCGTGCAGCACGCCCACGGTGAGGACCACCGGATCGAACATGTTGAACTGGCGGGTCACCATGACTTGCAAGGCGGTCACCATCTCCGCCGCGGCTGTCACCGGGTCTTTGGCTGAATGGGGAGCCGAGCCGTGGCCGCCGGCGCCCAGCACCGTGACTACCAGTCCGTCAGAGGAGCTGAGCATGACGCCGGGCTTGGTCACGAACTGGCCATGCCGTTCCATGGAGGAGAAGACATGCATTCCATAGGCTGTGTCCGCCCGTTTGCCGGCTGCGTCCAGGACGCCCTCCTTGATCATGTAGCTGGCGCCGTCGTAACCCTCTTCTCCGGGCTGGAACATGAGGACGACGTCGCCGGCCAGCTGATCACGACGTTCGGCGAGCAGCGTTGCAGCCCCGGCGAGCATGGAGGTGTGGAGGTCGTGGCCACAGGCGTGCATGGCACCATCCACGCGGGACGTGTAGTCCACGCCGGTGCTTTCCTGCACGGGGAGCCCGTCCATGTCCGCCCGCAACAACACCACCGGCTTCTCAGCCGAGGAATGCGCCGCGCCGCCGCGCAACACTGCCGTGACCGACGTCGTCTCCTGGCCCAAGGTGATCTCGAACGGGAGTCCGTCCAGTGCCTTGAGGACCTTCTCTTGCGTGCGGGGCAGCTGCAAGCCGATCTCGGGTTCACGGTGGAGTTCGTGGCGGAAACGGACGATGTCGTCCGTGAGTTCCTTGGCATCGGTGGCGATGGACATGCGGTGCTCCTGGTCTTTGGCTATCTGGTTCCTCATGCCATTTTGTGGTGACCTGCCTCACAATTCTAGAAACATCTGGAAATACGCACTTTTGTCATTCAACGGCCCGATTCATGCACGACCCTGCGAGAATGAAGGGATGGAGCTCAGCGAAGAAGATTTGCGTTTGGTCAACGCCTTACAGATTTCGCCCCGCATCAGTTGGTCCGACGCCGGCGAAGTCCTGGGTGTCCACGCCACTACGTTGGCCTCGCGATGGGACCGATTGCGCTCCTCCGGTGCCGCCTGGACCACGGCCCACCTCATGGGAGATCCCAAGGACATGTGCCTGGCCATGGTGGACATCGATTGCGAAATGCACCTCAGGCCGGAGGTCACCGCAGCGGTGGCCCAACTGCCGGAAGTCATTACGGTGGAAGAGGCGGCCAGCAACAGGGACCTTACCCTGACGGTCATCACCCAGGACCTGGACCAGCTCAGCACAAGCGTGCTGCCACGGCTCAAAGCGATCCAGGGACTCACCAAATATCACACGGCCCTCTGCACCCGCATCCACACCAGTGGCTACGCCTGGCGGCTCAATGTCCTCACCCGCGCCGAGCAGCAGGCGCTCCGGGCACTCGCCGGTCCCGAGTCGGCCAACCCCTCCGCCCCCGACGCCACCGTGGTCCCGCTGCCCGAGAGCCACCTGGCGCTCATTCCCTTCCTGGCCCGGGACGGCCGCGTCACCGCTGCAGAGATAGCGCGTGCTCTCGGCAGGAATCCGGCCACGGTGCAACGCCAACTCGGGAGGGTACTGGCCAGCCGCATGCTGTCCTTCCGCTGCGAAATCGCCCAGCAATTCTCCGGTTTCCCCGTCACGGTGCAGTGGTTCGCCAACGTTCCCGCAGGCCAGCACGAGGCAGCAGCCACCGAGCTGCGTGCCGTTCGGAACGTGCGGTTCTCAGCGTCCACCACCGGCCGCACCAACTTCACCATGATCATGTGGCTGCGTTCATTGGCCGAGGTCATGGACATGGAGTTGGCCGTTCAGCAGCGTATTCCCGGCATCCAACTCGTGGAGAGCGTGGTCATGCTGAACACCGCCAAACGCGTCGGCTGGATGCTGAATCCCGACTCGACCGCAACAGGGAAGGTTGTCCCGCCCTACGGAGAGTTGCTGCCCGCTGGCGTTTAGCTGTGCTTGGTGGCCTTCAGGACTGCGTCCAGGATGGTGGCCGGTTCGCCGTCGGGCCCGGTAACGGTCCGCTCCCGGGCTGTCAGGACGTCCACGCGCCACGGCCCTTCGTGCAGCCGCAGCCCGCCCTCCAGCCGCAGTTCTTCCGCCAGCTGCTCAGGCGTAAAGAATGCCTCGGTGTCGTGATGGTGGCTGCTCCACGGCGGCAACCCGTGCGGGTGGTGCCCCACCACCAGCAGCGTGCCGCCCGGAGCCACGGCTGCTGCGGCCGAGGCCAGAGAATCGCGCCAGGACAACAAGGGTGAGTGCAGGAACTGGGCCGAGACCAAATCAAAGACAGGCTCGGGCACCCACTCTGTGAGGTCCTGTTGCTGCCAGGTGATCCGTTCAGCATGGCCCGCTTCCGCTGCATGCGCGGCCCCCCGTTCAAGCGCGACGGCGGAGACGTCCAGGGCGGTGACCGTCCACCCCTGCTCGGCGAGCCAGAGGGCGTCCGCACCTTCGCCGCAGCCCAGATCGAGTGCCCTGCCCGGCTTCAGGTCACGGGCCTCGGCCACCAGTTGCGGGTTCGGGTTTCCGCTCCACACTTTCGGGCGTTCCCGGTACATCCCGTCCCACATGTCCACGGCGTTCTCTGCGTCCTCGTCGAGATGGAGTCCTCCCGGCCGGAGCCCGCCAACATAAGCGTCGCCGTCGTCGTGCTGTTCGTGATGTTGAGTGCCGCCGTCGCTCGCGTGTTCGGTCATGACCCAAGCCTGCCGCGAGGTGTGGACCTAAGGCAACGCCTGTTGCTGTTGGGGCAGGCTCCGCGGTACAGCGGGGTCTGTTTATTCCAATTGATGGTGGCTACGATGAGGCTCAACGCGCCCTGATGGTCCTGCGGCGCCTGTAATTGGGGGAACACAGTGGTCTTCTTCACGCGCAAAATGCCGATCCGAACAGCTGCGGTGAGCATCATGATGGCGGTGGGGCTGATCGCGTCAGGTGTGTCGGCTGTCGCTGGCCCTATTGCGTCCAAGGCAGGAGTCGCAGATGTGGTTCACGCTGCGCCCTCCACGGATCCAGCAAGGATCGAGGTTCCCAGCCCGCGATTTGTTGAAGCCAGCCCAGACAGTTCGAAGGTGTTCGCAGCCTCTGCGGCAGGTGACTTCACGGTCATTAATGTTGCGACGGATACCGTCCAGGCAACTGCCCGGGTCGGCAACGTGTCATCCATGGCTGTTAGCCCCGACGGGCGGCGGGTTTTCCTCGCCACGAGCACCGCTCAGGAAAACAGCGTGACAATCGTAAACGTGCAGACGACGATGCCGACTGTCATACCGATGGGCGGCCGTGTGCAGGGCCGGGCGGTCTCTCGGGATGGGCTCACCGCGTACGCCGCCGCATCGGGCGTGGGTTCAGGGCCTGGCTCCATCTCGGTCATTAACGTGGCGGCGGCGCGCGTCCAAATGACAATTCCTGTGGGCCGCGGACCCTCTCAGCTCCTGGTTTCACCGGCAGGCGACAAACTCTTCGCCCTGAGCGTCCCGGACCAGTCTGTCTCCGTTATTGCCACATCCGCGGGCACAGTAACAAACACCATCCCGCTGGGCGGAACCCCAACCGAGGGCTCAATGTCTCCGGACGGAGCAAAGCTGTACTACCCGAAGGTTGAGGGCGGTATTGCAGTGGTAGGAACCCCTGCGGCCGCTGTCATTGGCCAGATTGCCACAAAGGCCGTGGCCACGGCACCCATTTTCACGCCTGACGGGTCCCGCGCATTCACCGTTGACCAGACGCGGGACGAATACACCCTCGCTGAGGTCAATCTCAAGGGGAACTCACTGACCACCGTGAACCTCCAACCATCCGGTGCGCCAACGGTGAACATGGGGTCTTTCACGATCCGGATCAGCCACGACGGCGCCCGCCTCTTTGTGATTACTTCCTACATCCTGGTTGTGAATGTCCCGGCGCTGAAACCGACAAGCCAAATTCTTTTGCAAGGGCAAATGCCCGGACTGCTGACAATGCTCCCCGATGGGTCGAAGGGGTATGTGACACCCGCAAACCAAGACAACTACTTGTGGGTCGTTCCCACCCCGCGCTCACCAAACCTGTGGAAGGACTACAACTCCGATGGGTACACCGATGTCCTGGCCCGTGACACGGCCGGTGCACTGTGGCTGTACCCGGGCGACGCGCGAGGAGGCTGGCTGCCCCGCTCCCAGGTGGGGTCCGGGTGGAACGTGATGAATCTGATCATGTCCGCGGGTGATTTCAACGGCGACGGACTGCCGGACGTACTAGCCCGTGACGCTGCGGGCGACCTGTGGCTGTATCCGGGAAATGGACACTCCGACTGGCTTCCGCGCTCCAAGGTAGGGGTCGGCTGGAACGCCATGACCGCCGTCGTCGCACCCGGAGACTTTAACGGCGATGGGAAGGGTGATGTCCTTGCGCGGGATTCGGCCGGTGTTATGTGGCCCTATCCAGGAAACGGTTCGGGTGGATGGCTTCCCCGCACAAAGATAGCTACCGGGTGGAACGATATGACCGCGATCATGGGCCCAGGCAATACTCATGCCCCCGGACGTGATGTGTTGGCGCAGGATAGCCACGGGACTCTGTGGCTATACGAAGGGGACGGCTCGGGCGGGTGGAATCCGGATCGATTGCTGGTGGGCCTCGGCTGGGACGTCATGACGGCCAAAGTCACTCCGGGTGACTTCGACGGCGACGACCTCCCGGACATTTTGGCCCGTGATTCCACCGGCGTGCTCTGGCTCTACCCAGGCACCAACGGCGGCGGTTATCAGCCTCGAGTGCGCGTCGGTGTTGGCTGGAATGTCATGACCGCGATCGTCTGACTGTTCACCCGGGCAAATTCCAGCGCTGCGCCCCTGCACCGGACGCGCCGAGTTCGTCCGACGGATTCTGGAGCGCACACGACTTCAAGCTCAGGCAACCACAGCCGATGCAGCCGTCCAGATCGTTGCGCAAGTGCTCCAGTGCCGCGATCCGATCGTCCAACTCCTTGCGCCACCGCAACGACAGTTTTGCCCAGTCCCGCTTGGTGGGCGTGCGGCCATCGGGCAAGGAATCCAACGCATCCCGGATGTCCTTGAGCGGGAGTCCCACGCGTTGTGAGGTCTTGATGAACGCAACCCGCCGGAGGGTGTCCCTCCGGTAGCGCCGCTGGTTGCCTGCTGTGCGCTCTGATGCGAGCAGCCCGTTGCGTTCGTAAAAATGAAGGGCCGACGGCGAGACCCCGCTGCGTTCCGAAAGCTCACCAATCGTCAGGGGCCTGTGGGCGGCGCCGGGGATCTGGGGCATGGGTTCTTTTCCGTGACGGGGTGGCGAGTTGACCTCAACAATAGTTGAGGTTTTAGGGTAGCGTCCATGAACACTGACACTGCAACGGCCGGGATACTGCGCCGTCCTTACCTGCTTGCCACCGTGGGGGCCTGCGCGCTGGTGTTCCTCAGCGCCTTCGAGTCGCTTGCGGTGACCACCATCATGCCGCTCGTCAGCCGCGACCTCCACGGGGCAAGCCTTTATGCGCTTGCCTTTGCAGGGCCCCTGGCCACCGGCGTCATCGGAATGGTTGGTGCCGGTAACTGGTCCGATCGCCGTGGTCCCGCTGCACCGTTGTATGCCTCCGTGGCACTGTTCGTTCTTGGCTTGCTGATTGCCGGGACAGCCGGAACCATGGAGATCCTGGTGCTTGGAAGGCTGGTTCAAGGACTCGGTGGGGGAGCCATGACTGTGGCCTTGTACGTGCTGGTGGCCCGGGTCTACCCGCCAGCGCTGCACCCCAAGATCTTCGCGGCTTTCGCTGCGTCATGGGTGGTCCCGTCACTGGTAGGTCCGTTCGCGGCTGGTGTTGTTGCCCAACTCAGCAGTTGGCACTGGGTGTTCCTGGGCGTGGTTGGGTTGGTTGTTCCTGCGCTGCTCATGGTGGTGCCCGCTGTTCGGGGTCTGCACCCGGAACCCGCTGCCGAGCCGGTCCCATGGGCTTTCGGCCGTATGGGATGGGCGGCGCTCGCGGCCCTCGCCGTCCTGGGACTGAACCTGTCCGCAGAGGTGCCGGGTTTCGGCGGGGTGATGGCCGTCGTCGCGCTTGTCTTGGCAGTGGTGGCGCTGCGTCCGCTGGTGCCGCGTGGAACTTTGACTGCGCGCCGTGGGTTGCCGAGCGTGATCGTAGTTCGCGGCCTGGCGTCGGCAGCGTTTTTCGGGGCTGAAGTGTACTTGCCGTATCTGCTGACCGACCGGTACGCGTTCATGCCGACATTCGCAGGACTCACCCTGACCGGCGCTGCGCTGGCGTGGGCGGGCGCGTCGGCGATTCAGGGGCGGATGGGCGCCAGGTTGGTTAACGCCCTGGCAGTGAGGATTGGGGCTGCGCTGGTGCTGGTAGCCATTGGGTTGGCATTCGTGACGGCGGCGTTGTCCCTGTCGCCCGCGATAGCTGTGGGCGGGTGGATCCTCGCCGGAGGTGGGATGGGGCTGATGTATCCGCGGCTGAGTGTCATGACACTTGCCCTTTCCACGCCCGACAACCAGGGGTTCAACAGTGCTGCCATGTCCATCTCCGATTCCCTCGGCGGCGCGTTGTCCTTGGCCGCCACCGGTCTGGTGTTCGCTGCCTTCGCGGGGAGCCCCTTTGCGGCCGTCTTCGCGCTCACGGGTGTGATCGCCGTCGTCGGGGTTGTCATAGCGCCGCGCGTAGCAGCGCGGTCTGGGTCTTCCGGAGCCAGGGATGGTCAACCCCAGCTCTGTCGCCACCCATGATCCGTTGTGGGGCCTACTCTGCACGCTTGCTGCACGCTGAACCCTGTAGAGCGGGCCTCGCAACGGGAAGGGTAGCGAGGGCCGATGCGGGGTCAGGCGCCGGGTACTGCTAGACTGGACTTACTTGATGTGCGGTGACGCCCTGAAGCAGGTGGCCTAATAGGCTGCGCGGCGGGGCATTTTTCATGTGAGAGGCACATCCTGCGTCGATGAACGCGTTCCATTTGGTCCCGGCCCCCGCTGCTGAAGCGAACCGGTAGACCACCTGAATTTTCCTCGGCGAACCCCTGGCCCAACCGGCGTCGGGGGCCGATGTCCGCATGTGGACACCGCCCGAAAGACATTAGTACATGACTACTTTTGCTGCCCTTGGCACACCCAAGCCCATTGCTGAATCCCTCGCTGCAGACGGCATCGAAGAGGCATTCCCCATCCAGGTGAAGACCCTGCCGGATACGCTCGCAGGCCGCGACGTCCTGGGCCGAGGCCGTACCGGCTCCGGCAAGACCATTGCTTTCGCTATCCCGCTCGTGGCCCGCTTGGCCGAGCGCGAAGCAAAGCACTTCCGCAAGCCGGGACGCCCCATGGGCCTCGTGCTTGCACCGACGCGTGAACTGGCAACCCAGATCAACGCCACCATCGAGCCGCTGGCCAAGGCTATGGGCCTGAACACCACTGTCATCTACGGCGGCATCTCCCAAGCTCGCCAGGAAAAGGCGCTGCGCGCCGGCGTCGACATCGTCATCGCCTGCCCGGGCCGCCTCGAAGACCTGATCCGCCAGCGCATCCTCACCCTCGAGGCTGTTGAGATCACAGTGCTGGACGAGGCCGACCACATGGCAGACCTCGGCTTCCTCCCGGTAGTCAAGAAGCTCATGGACATGACCCCCACCCAGGGTCAGCGCATGCTCTTCTCCGCGACGTTGGATAACGGTGTTGACAAGCTGGTCAACCGTTACCTGTCCAACCCGCTGACGCACTCGGTGGACGATCCCCAGGCCGCCGTGACCACCATGGAACACCACGTCCTGGTAATCAACGACCAGACCGTGAAGAAGCAGGTCATCGTCGAACTCGCGTCCGGCGCCGGCCGCCGCGTTCTCTTCATGCGGACCAAGCACCACGCCCGCAAGCTTGCCAAGACCCTCACGGACGCCGGAATCCCCGCCGTCGACCTTCACGGCAACCTGTCGCAGAACGCCCGCGACCGCAACCTTGCCGAGTTCTCCAACGGCGACGTCCGCGTCCTGGTGGCTACCGACGTCGCAGCCCGCGGCGTGCACGTTGACGACGTCGAACTCGTCATCCACGTTGACCCGCCCACAGAGCACAAGGCATACCTGCACCGCTCAGGCCGCACGGCCCGCGCAGGTTCGGACGGCACCGTGGTCACGTTGACCCTTCCGGAGCAGCAGAGCGACGTCAAGAAGCTCATGAAGGCTGCCGGCGTTGACGTTTCCTTTGAGCGCGTGACCGCCAACTCCCCGCTGATCGCCGAGCTCGTTGGTGACATCGCGGACAAGGTTGATCCCCGCACCCGTGCAGCACTCCTTGCAGCGAAAGCCCCGCAAGGTGGCGGCACGTCCACTGGCGCCAACGCCCAGCGCAAGCGCACCCGCCGCACCGGCGGCCAGGCTGCCCCCACTGCCGGTGGCCGTGGGGGCCGCGGTGGTCGTGGCAAGGTCGCTGCTGAGCCGGTTCGCACTGATGTCAACCGCGCCGAGCGTCGCGCAGCAATGAACGACGACGTCGCCCGCAGCCCACGTGGCCGCGGCAAGTCGGCTGCAACCCACCGCAACGACGTTCCCGGCGCGCAGGGTCAGGGCGCCCGCAGTGGTCGTCCGGCTACGGGCCAGCGCTCAGCTTCGGCTCCGCGCACGGCTTCGACCACGAGCACGCGAACTGGCGGAAACAAGGCCGTATGGTCTTCCGCTACGGGTGCCACGTCCGGCGGATCGTTTGGTTCGGGTTCGGGTAACTCGAGTCGCGGCGGCTCCGGTGCAGGTCGTCCGGCACGTAGCGGCCCGCGTCGTGCATCGGCTCCTGCCTCGAACGAGCGTCGCGGCCGCTAAGTACTAGCGTTGCGAGGCCTGCTCTGCACGGTTTTCCTGAGGATTACCCTGCAGAACGGGCCCCACAACGGGTTACCAGCCTCGGGCGCGCCACTCTTCCAAGTGCGGCCGCTCGGCTCCGAGGGTCGTGGGCAATCCATGGCCCGGGTGCACCAAGGTTTCGTCCGGGTAAGCGTCGAACAGCCGCTCCGACACGTCGTTCAACAGAGAAGTGAAGCGTGCAGGATCGTTCTGTGTGTTACCGACGCCGCCCGGAAACAACGAGTCGCCACTGAAAATGTGGGCCGGCCCGTCCGGGTCTTGGTACACAAAAGCGATCGAACCCGGGGTGTGTCCACGCAGGTGGACCGCCAAGAGCTCGAACCCGTCGAACCGCTCAACGTCGCCGTGGCCAAGCCGGACATCCACCGGAACCGGCAACGCATCGGCGTCGTCCGCTCCTGCTGAAGTGCTCGCACCTGTGGCCGCAACCAGCTCGGCAAGGGCTCGGACGTGGTCCCAGTGCTGGTGGGTGGTGGCGATCCTGGCCAGCTTCGGTGTCGCGGACGTATCCGCAGCCGCGTCGTTGAGCAGTTGCTGAATGGCTGGAAGGTCATCGGCGGCGTCGATCAACACTTGCGTACCGGTGGACTTCGAGGTCACCAAATACACGTTGTTGTTCATCTCGCTGACAGAGATGCTGCGGATGGTGACGTCACGGAGTGAGTGAATGAGCGAGTCCATTCGTTCAGCCTACGTTGCCCGTTTCGCGGCCTTCCGACACCCAGGTGGGGTCAGCGGACCGTGAACCCACGACGGCGGACGCGGCTTCGTCGAGGACCTCAAGGTGCGCTGCCCCCAGTTGCAGGGACAGCGCCCCCAAGTTCTCGTCGATGCGGTGCGTTTTGCGCGTACCGGGGATCGGAACCACAGGAATCCCGAGGCGCTGACCTTGGGTAAACAGCCAAGCCAGGGCTACCTGGGCAGGAATTGCATCCAGCCCGCTGGCTACCTCGCGAACCGCGGCCACCACGGCCTGGTTCGCATCAAGTGCCTCGTCGCCAAAGCGGGGGACCCTATGGCGGAAGTCATTCTCGCCGAGGTCGCTCGCGCTGATGGTTCCCGTGAGGAACCCGCGGCCAAGCGGCGAGTACGGCACGAACCCGACGCCAAGTTCCTTGGCTGCAGGCACAACGTTGCGCTCCACATCCCTGCTCCAGATGGACCATTCGCTCTGGACTGCGGCAATGGGATGGACGGCGTTGGCCTGCCTGAGTTCCTCGGCTGTCACTTCAGACAGCCCGAGGTGCCGGACCTTGCCCTCACGGACCAGCTCCGCCATGGCCTCCACGGTTTCCACTATCGGAACGCGGAGGTCGCGGCGGTGCATGTAGTAGAGGTCAATAACGTCAGTGTCCAGACGGCGGAGGCTCGCTTCCGCTGCTTGCCTGACATAGGGTGCATCCCCGCGGACTCCCGTGTATCCGTCCGCGGGGTTGCCCTCAATTCCGAATTTCGTGGCCACTTGGATCTCGTCGCGGCGCCCTTTAAGGACCCTGCCCACGAGTTCCTCGTTGCTGCCCGCACCATAGATATCTGCGGTGTCAATGAACGTGATTCCGGCGTCCACTGCGTGCCTCAACGTGGTGAGGCCACCTTCGGGGTCGATTCCGCCATACACGGGGGTCAGGGCCATTCCGCCGAAACCGAGGGGGCTGACTGTGAGGCCGTCGCCGAGTTGAACTGCAGTCATGAACTTCTCCAATGCGCGTTTGGGTGCTCTTGAATGGGAGAACTCCACGGACGCTGTGGGTATTCCGGCGAGGGCAGGAGTGGTGAGTTGCGACCGATTCGGGGCTTTGCTGCGAGATGCGCCGCGCGAACGGCCTGGTGCGCAGTGAGCCATCGAAACGGGGTGCTACGCAGTGGTGGCTACTCGCTGTCCAGGGCAGGCTTCCCAGTGGGCAGGGCCTTCAAACCGGCAGCACAGCCTACGATGCCCGCGATGAACAGCAGTTTCAGCGGGCTAGCGGATTCCAGGCCTGTGATCATTGCCCAGCCCACTGTGAGAGCCGCGCCGATGCCCACCCATACGGCGTAGGCCGTGCCGAGGGGAATGCGCTTCACGGCGATGCCCAGTCCGAGCATGCTCATGGTGGCCGCGACGGCGAAAACCAGGGTGGGGATGAGTTGCGTGAAGCCGTTGGAGAGGCCCAAAGCTGTGGCCCACACGGCTTCGAGGATGGCCGATGCCAGGAGGATGACCCAGAAGGCGGTGCTCTTTGTCGTCTTGGTGGTCTTCGTCGCCATAACCATTGCTACGCCACCACCTTCAGGCCCACCACACACGCGCCAATGCCGGCGAGCAGTAGCAGCCGGGCCGTCGTCGCCCGTTCAACTTTGGTGACCATCGCGTACGTTGCCGTCAGCACAACGCCAACGCCAACCCACACCGCGTAGGCCGTGCCGGTGGGGATGCTCTGCATGGCGATGGCGAGTCCGCCCGTGCTGGCAACGACCGCCACCAGGAAAACGGCTGAAGGCAGAGGGAGGCGGAAGCCTTTGGAGCGATGCAGGGCTGCGGCCCAGACAGCCTCAAGCGCGCCCGAAAAAATGAGGATTAACCACGGCATGACAAGTCCTTTGGCCAGTCTTGTCGCGTGCCGGGTACTGAACCGTCGTCCGGAGGTCCCATGGCGGAACCTTGATTTCAGGCTAGCAACTCCTGCGAAGAGTGGCCAGTTCCGGTGGCGAAGGTCACCAGCTCACGCGTCAACGGGATCGATCGAAATCACCGCAATGAATCCCCTGCCGGAAATCTCGGGGCTGCGCGTATCGGAACCCACCACGGTGTCGTAACGGGACAGTTCCAGAGGTTCGCCTGCGCTGGTAGGCGCTGGGCCGCCGTCGGGCGTGTTTCCGCCAAGAGTGCCCGGCGCGACCGTAGCTTTTCCCTCGAGCAGGACTGCCAGCTGGCCCTCGAAAACGGGGTGGGCGCGCTTCTTGGAAATCTCCACAATGGACGTGTAGCCCTTGAAGGCACCGGTCCGGGCGATGACGTTCAGGTCGCGGACGTCGCCGGTGGGAAGGCTGGAAGCGGAAGCCGCTTCGCCGGAGAAGCGGAATGGCCGGTACTTCTCCAGCGGATGTTCAGAGCCGTCGACCGTGAGCAGCAGCAACTCGCCGTCGATGATGGTGATGACGCGTTCCATGCCCGGAAACGTGGAGAAGTCGCCCGCTGTGGAGACCTCGGCGATGCTGACGCGCCAATCCCACGAGCCGCCCTGTGCCGAGCCGTCCTGTGCCGATGCTGCTGCAGGGTGGCGGGCGAGTTCGCGAGTCACCCCGCCTCCGTTGCGCCAGGGTTCGGGGCGGATGTCGGCAAAGCGGATGATCTCCATCCGACCAGCCTAGTGCTGGACAACGGTTCTACGTTGCCGGTTTGGCTTGCTAACGTCGTAAGTGGAAGTTGTGTGCGGAAAATAGTTGCAAATACCTGGAGGCACGGATGTTCGTCAAAGTGTGCGGCTTGAGCACGCCTGAATCCGTGCGCGAAGCCGTCGACGCCGGTGCGGACGCCGTGGGTTTCGTCCTCACTACGAGTGCTCGTCAAGTCAGTCCTGAGCAGGTCCGCGCGTTGCTTCCCCTAGTTCCTTCCTCCGTCCGGGCCGTGGGCGTGTTCCGCCATGAGTCGGCGGCGGATGCTGTTGCCGTTGCCCAGGCAGCGGGTCTCCAGTGGATCCAGCTGCACGGTCACCGCACCTCCGAGGACGTCGCAACAGTGCACGACGCCGGCATGCGGCTCATCCGGGCCGTCACCATGGGTGCCTCCCAGGACGAGTTCGCGGATCTGGGCGAAGAGGTGTTCCTGATCGACGCTGCAGTGCCTGGATCCGGTGAGGCGTGGGACTACGCGTCCGTGCAGGCCAAGGGTCTCGAGGGGCGTGAGTGGTTGCTGGCCGGCGGGCTCGAACCGGGTAACGTCTCCGGCGCGGCAGCGAGCGTGGGTGCGTGGGGCGTGGATGTTTCCTCTGGCGTTGAGTCCTCCCGTGGGGTCAAAGACCTGGCCAAGATCCGCGCATTCGTCCTTGCCGCGAAGGCCTGACGCACCCACAGGGGAGGCCCGGGGCTCTTTGTCAGACCTACCGGGGAGAATGAAGAGATGAAAACGCTCCTTAACATCATCTGGCTGTTCTTTGGTGGCTTCTGGTTGGCTTTGGGCTACTTCGCAGCGGGGATCATCTGCTGCGCGCTCATCGTGACCATCCCTTGGGGCATAGCCTCGTTCCGGATCGGCGCCTACTGCCTCTGGCCTTTCGGGCAAATGGTTGTTGAAAAGCCTGGGGGAACGGGGGTTTTCACGCTCCTCGGCAACGTCATTTGGCTACTGGTGGCTGGTATCTGGATCGCCGTGGGCCACGTGGTCACCGCGTTTGCCATGGCCATCACCATCGTCGGCATCCCCTTGGCCATCGCCAACCTGAAGCTGATCCCGGTTTCGCTGATGCCACTTGGCAAGCAGATCGTGCCAACCAACCAGCCGTTCGTTAGCAGCTACCGCTAGGACGCGGCTTCACTGTTCAGGCGAGCTCGGCTGCCAGGTTCCTCGCCGCTGCCTCATGCCACAGCGCTTGCGCGCGCTGGCTGTGAAACAACGGGTCCAAGGCCAGCAAATGGCGCACGACGGCGGCACGCCCCTTGGCGAAGTCGTCGTCGCTGACATGCGCATAGTCTTCGCGAACGGCGGCAAGGTATCGCGCGTAGGAATCCTCGTTGCCACCGAGGACCGAGAGGTCGGCATCGCACAGGAGTGCTCCGGCGTCGTCTCCGGGCTTGGGCGCGTGCGTGGCGGTGAGCCGGACGAGCCTGGCCACTTCCGCAACATCCGCCGGCGGCAAGCCCGCAAGCGCGAGCCGGTCCTCGGCGAGCCGGGCTGATTCCTCCTCGTCCTGGCCTGCAACCCCTTCGTAAACGGCGTCGTGAAACCATGCGGCCAGGACAACAGTCGCGGGTGGTGCGGACGGCTCGGTGAGGGTGTCCAGAGCCTCCAGGACCGCCAGGAGATGTGTGCGGCTGTGGTATTTCCGGTGCTGCTCTCCCCACCGCTCCAACAGCTCAAGGCCTAATTCCTCGTGATCCGGGAAGAGGCTGTTCCAACGTTCCATCAGGGGGACGGTCAGGGCTTTGCTGCGTTCGCGCGCCGGAATCCGCAGACCACTGGCGATGAGTTTGCGTACCAGGATCCTCGCTTCCACAGCAATGGCGCCGGCAAGGACCAAGTCGTCGTAACGGCGTTCCGGCACGTCGTAGTGATCGCCGTCGAAGGCCCTTTCGGGGACCCCTGCCGCATCGGCGAAAGCGTGCAGCTCAGCCAGCGATCTGTCTGAAACGAGGTGTGAGAACACCGTTCCGTGCGCTGGCCACAACGGGGGATCGATGTAGATGGCCATGGCGAAAGTGTACCCAAGCGATCCTTCCCAGTTGCTGGCCATCGGGACGTCTACCGCCTGCTTGCCGTCCCGGAAATCGGGCGTCAGTGCCCGTGTCTCGCACCGCAACTGGGAAGGAGCGTCGAAACCCGGTAGTAGAACAGCGTACGTCCATGCCGCCCGGCGGGCCATGGGTAAAGCTTACGAATTGCTTTCGTGATCACGGAGCCGGCGAACTGCGCCCCGGGTAGCAGTGAGTCACAATGCGTTTGCGGAACCCAAACTGCCCCATCACCGCATTTACGGAACTACACTCATTTCATGCCGCAAATACGAATCTCCGAGGCCGCCCGCTTCCTCGGCGTCAGTGACGACACCGTGAGGCGTTGGACGGAGAATGGGACGCTCACGGCGCGCAAGGACGCGGCGGGCCGCCTTGCGGTTGACGGGTTGGAACTTGCCACACTCGCCCGCGACCAGTCGCACCTGCCGGACGACCCCGCACGAACGGGTAGTTCGGCCCGCAACCGCTTCGTCGGGCTCGTTACAGGGATCACTGCTGACAAGGTCATGGCCCAGGTTGAACTCCAGTGCGGTCCGTTCCGTGTGGTGTCGCTGATGAGTAGCGAAGCAGTCCGCGAGCTCGGCCTGGAACTCGGCTCAGTCGCAACCGCAGTGGTCAAGGCGACCAATGTCATCATCGAAACACCGCACGGAAAGAGCATCATATGATCCCGCACCTGAAGAGGAACTTGGTGGCTCTGTTGGTAGCCGGCGGGTTGGCCAGCGCCCTCACTGGATGCGGCGGGGCGCCCGCCGGCACGTCATCGAGCACCGGAACCTCATCAAGCGCCGGCACCTCATCAAGCGCCGCCAGCCAGCTGGACGGACCCATCACCGCGTTCGCCGCGGCCTCCCTCAAGGCCCCGTTCACGCAATTGGCCCATGAGTTCGAAGCGAAGAACCCCGGCACCAAAATCACTCTAAGCTTTGCCGGATCATCGGACTTGGCAACTCAGATCATCCAAGGAGCCCCGGCGGACGTTTTCGCGTCCGCGGACACTAAGAACATGTCGAAATTAGTAGACGCGAAACTGCTCGACGGCGGCCCGCGCAACTTCGCCAGCAACGTCCTGGAGATCGCGGTCCCACCCGGCAATCCGGCGTCGATCTCTTCCTTTGCGGATCTGGCAAAGCCAGGGGTCAAAGTGGTCGTTTGTGCCCCGCAAGTTCCCTGCGGCTCGGCCGCGGCAGCTGTCGAGAAGTCAACGGGTACAACCCTGAAACCCGTCAGCGAGGAATCGTCGGTCACCGATGTCTTGGGGAAGGTCATGTCCGGCGAAGCCGACGGCGGTCTGGTGTACGTCACTGACGTCAAGGCCAACGGGGGCAAGGTCCAGGGAATCCCGTTTCCCGAGGCATCGAAAGCGGTGAACACCTATCCCATCGCGGCGGTGGGCAACAGCAAGAACAAAGCGTTGGCGGCGGCGTTCATCGCCTTGGTCACCGGCGAAACGGGCCGGAAGGTCCTCAGCGACGCCGGTTTTGGGGCACCCTAGGAAGCCCATGAACAAACACCACAGCCACAGTTACCACGGGATACCGGGGTGGGTTTACGCCGTCGCGTCCATCGGTGGTCTGTTGGTGATCCTGCCTTTGGCGGCCATGGTGGCCAAGGTCAATTGGGCGCAGTTCATCCCCCTGGTCACGTCCGAATCGGCGCGCACGGCCTTGGGCCTGAGCCTGCGGACGGCCACCGTCAGCACACTGCTGTGCATCGTGCTCGGCGTCCCGCTCGCGCTCGTCCTGGCCCGCGGCGTGTTCCGGGGCCAACGCCTCCTCCGCGCCCTGGTCCTGTTGCCCCTGGTGCTGCCCCCCGTCGTCGGCGGTATCGCCCTGCTGTATACGTTCGGCAGGCAAGGCCTCTTGGGAAAGTCGCTCGAGTTGGCAGGTATCCACATCGCGTTTTCGACGACGGCGGTGGTCCTCGCCCAGACATTCGTTGCCCTGCCGTTCCTAGTGGTCAGCCTTGAGGGGGCCCTGCGCTCGGCCGGACACAGGTATGAGGCTGTGGCTGCCACTCTGGGGGCCCGCCCCACCACGGTACTGCGCCGGGTTACCCTTCCGTTGGTTCTCCCGGGCCTGGCTTCGGGGGCGGTGCTTTCCTTCGCTCGGAGCCTGGGTGAGTTCGGGGCCACGCTGACTTTCGCAGGGAGCCTGGAAGGGGTCACCCGAACCCTCCCGCTGGAGATTTACCTGCAACGCGAGACCGATGCCGATGCCGCCGTCGCGCTTTCCTTGGTTCTGGTGGCAGTGGCGATGGCCGTGGTTGGACTCAGCTATGGTGGCCGTCGAAGCCGGCAAGGGGCAGCCCTATGAGTTTCGCTTTCAAAGCAGCCTTGTCCGCGCGGAATTTCGACATGTCCGTCAGCCTTGCCGATGCTGAAACCGTGGCAGTCCTTGGTCCCAACGGCGCGGGCAAGTCCACGCTGCTGGGAATGATCGCTGGACTGCTGCGACCGGATTCCGGCACCGCGGTTTTGCGGGAGCGGAGGTTGTTCGACCTCGACGGCGGCACCCACCACTGGCGCCCCCCGCACCTTCGCGGTACTGCGTTACTGGCCCAGGATTCCCTGCTCTTTCCGCATCTGGATGCCTTGGACAATGTGGCCTTCGGGCCGCGGAGCGCGGGAGTGTCGAGAAAGGCTGCGCGCGAGGCTGCCCGTCACTGGTTGGCCGAGGTGGACGCTCTGGCCTTCGCTGACCGCAAGCCCTTGCAGCTATCGGGCGGACAGGCGCAACGCGTCGCGGTGGCGAGGGCCCTTGCCGCCGAGCCCGAACTGCTGCTCCTTGATGAGCCGATGGCCGCCCTCGATATCCACGCAGCGCCCATGCTTCGCCGCGTGCTCAAGAGGGTCCTGGAGGGACGGAAAGCCATCATCGTCACCCACGACGTCTTGGACGCGTACATGCTTGCCGATCGTGTGATCGTTGTGGAGAACGGCCGCATCGTGGAGGAAGGCCCCACCCGCCGGATCCTCGAAAGGCCGCGGAGCGCGTTCGCGGCCGGACTGGCCGGGCTCAACCTCGTTTCCGGGACCATCACCAGGGAAGGAATTACGACGCCGGACGGCCAGGTTTTCGCCGGGCAGCACGATCCCGCGTGGTTGCCCCAGCCGGGCCAGGCAGGCGTGGCAGCCTTCCCGCCGTCGAGCATTTCGGTGTTCCTGGGCGACGTCCACGGAAGCCCCCGCAATTCCTTTGCGGTAACCATCACCGAACTCGAACCGCACGGCGACCAGATCCGGGTACGGGCGGACACAGGGCAGCACACCCTCTCCGCTGACATCACGCCCGCCGCATCCGCCGATCTGGGCTTGGTGCCGGGAATGGAAGTGCGGTTCGTGGTCAAAGCTGCGTTGGTGTCTGTCTATCCGGCGTAGGAGCGCGTCCGGATTCAGCGTTGTTCACATAGCCACCCCTTTTTCTGGACAGGCCTTTCGCCGTGGGCAAACATGGAGACCAGAGCGGGTAAATCAAACTTGAGCGTAGTAGACTCAACTTTGAAAGCATTGGTCACACCCAGAAAGGGAGCACTCTTTGGACGTCAAATTCACCACCAAAAGCCAGGAGGCCCTTTCTGCGGCCGCCATGAATGCCTCCACCGCAGGCAACCCCCAGGTGGAGCCCGCGCACCTGTTGAAAGCCCTCATGGATCAGCGCGAAGGTGTGGCAGTGGCCCTTCTCAGGGCCACGGGCTCCGATCCGGACGCCGTCAGCGTGCAGGCCAGCTCGGCCATCAAGGCGCTGCCGTCGTCGTCCGGCACCTCCGTCCAGCAGGCCCAACTGTCCCGCCAGACCGTGCAGGCCATCCAAGCAGCCCAAAACGAGGCCGACAAACTGGGCGATTCCTTCGTCTCCACCGAGCACCTCCTGCTGGGACTCTCGGCCGGAAGTGATGCGGTAGGGAAGTTAATGCGCGACGCCGGGGCCTCCCACGAGGCACTGCTCGCCGCACTGCCTGGTGTGCGGGGCGATCGGAAAGTGAACTCGCCGGACCCGGAAAACACTTTCCAGGCGCTGGAGAAGTTCGGCACCGACCTCACCGCAGTGGCGCGTTCCGGCAAGCTGGACCCCGTGATCGGCCGCGATAGCGAGATCCGCCGTGTCATCCAAGTCTTGAGCCGCAGGACTAAGAACAACCCGGTGTTGATCGGCGAACCCGGCGTGGGTAAGACTGCCGTCGTCGAGGGCCTGGCACAGAGGATGGTGGCCGGTGACGTCCCGGAAAGCCTCCGCGGCAAGACCCTCATCGCTCTGGACCTTGCTTCGATGGTGGCCGGAGCCAAGTACCGCGGCGAGTTCGAGGAACGGCTCAAGGCCGTGCTGGAGGAGATCAAGAACTCCAACGGCCAGATCGTCACCTTTATCGACGAAATCCACACGGTGGTGGGTGCTGGTGCCACCGGCGAGAGTGCCATGGATGCTGGCAACATGCTCAAGCCCATGTTGGCCCGCGGTGAGCTGCGCCTGATTGGTGCCACCACCTTGGATGAGTACCGGGAGAACATCGAGAAGGACCCTGCGTTGGAGCGGCGTTTCCAGCAGGTCTACGTGGGCGAGCCGAGCGTTGAGGACACCATCGGCATTCTTCGCGGCCTCAAGGAGCGCTACGAGGCGCACCACAAGGTGGCCATTGCCGACTCCGCCCTGGTAGCTGCAGCAACCCTGTCCAACCGCTACATCTCCGGCCGCCAACTTCCGGATAAAGCCATCGACCTCGTGGACGAGGCAGCGTCCCGGCTGCGCATGGAGATCGATTCCGCGCCCGAAGAGATTGACCAGCTCCGCCGCGCCGTCGACCGTTTGACCATGGAGGAACTGGCGCTGCAGAACGAGACCGACCCGGCCTCGGTAGAGCGGCTGGCTGCCCTCCGCGCGGACATGGCGGACAAGAAGGAAGAGCTGAACGCCCTGAACGCGCGGTGGGAAGCGGAAAAAGCCGGCCTCAACCGCGTGGGTGACCTCAAGGCGAAGATCGACGAGTTGCGCTCGGCGCAGAAGAAGTACGAGCAAGAGGG
Source organism: Arthrobacter sp. efr-133-TYG-104 (assembly GCF_030208915.1). Classification (NCBI taxonomy): domain Bacteria; kingdom Bacillati; phylum Actinomycetota; class Actinomycetes; order Micrococcales; family Micrococcaceae; genus Arthrobacter; species Arthrobacter sp. efr-133-TYG-104. The sequence goes on along the minus strand of NZ_JARVTA010000005.1, from coordinate 81,094 downwards.
CGACCTGGAATCGGCGTCGCGCATCCTCTACGGTGAGCTGCCCGCGCTGGAGCGTGAGCTAAGTGCCGCAGCCGAAGAGGAAGCCCGCACCAGCGGCGAGAACAAGCCTGAGCTCATGGTTGCCGAGGACGTCACGGCGGATGATATCGCCGAGGTCATTTCGGCCTGGACCGGCATCCCGGCCGGCCGCATGCTGCAAGGCGAATCCCAGAAGCTTCTCCACATGGAAGAGGAGCTGGGCAAACGCCTGATTGGCCAGGGCAAAGCCGTCCAGGCTGTGTCCGACGCCGTGCGCCGTGCCCGTGCCGGTATCAGCGATCCCAACCGTCCCACGGGTTCGTTCCTCTTCCTGGGACCGACGGGCGTCGGTAAGACTGAGCTGGCGAAGGCCTTGGCGGACTTCCTCTTCGATGACGAGCGCGCCATGATCCGGATCGACATGTCCGAGTACAGCGAGAAGCACGCTGTGGCCCGCCTCGTGGGTGCACCTCCGGGATACGTGGGCTACGAGGAAGGCGGCCAGTTGACGGAAGCCGTCCGTCGTCGTCCGTACTCTGTGGTGCTGCTCGATGAAGTGGAAAAGGCCCACCCGGAGGTCTTCGACATCCTCCTGCAGGTGCTCGACGACGGCCGGCTCACCGATGGGCAGGGCCGCACCGTGGATTTCCGGAACACGATCCTGGTATTGACCTCCAACTCGGGAAGCCAGTTCCTGGTGGACGCGAACCTCGATGCCACCTCAAAGCGCGAGGCTGTCATGGCCGTAGTCCAAAGCTCGTTTAAGCCCGAGTTCCTGAACCGCCTCGACGAGATTGTCCTGTTTGACCCGCTGTCCGTGGATGAACTCGCCCAAATTGTCGAGTTGCACGTAGCTGAACTGGCCAAACGGCTGCGCGATCGCCGCCTGAGCTTGGAAGTCTCTGACGGAGCCCGCGCTTGGCTTGCCATGTCGGGTTACGATCCCGCCTACGGTGCGCGGCCGTTGCGCCGGCTGGTCCAGCGCGAGATCGGCGACCGCCTGGCAAAGGAGATCCTCGCGGGGGAGATCGCCGACGGAGACACGGTCCTGGTGGACACGGCCGCCGACCTGGACGAACTCACGATTGAGGGCCTTGAAGCATTGTCGGCCCCCGACGGCGGCCCGACGGTGGGTGCGGGCCTCACCGTCCGACGGAAGTAGGGACGAAGCATCGCCTCAGGCTACTTTTTGAGGACGTCGTCCTTGATGGTGTTCCCTGAGTCCACCACGATGAAGCAATCAACGCGGCGGTCGCCACGGTCCCAGCTGCTGGAGCTGGGGTAGACGTTCTGCTGGAGCAACTGGTAGTTCGCGGCCGCCGCGTTGAGTGTCGCCCCGTGGCAGACCTCGCGGCCCTTCTCGCCGAGGGCCTTGGTTCCCGGGAAGGAATCGTCCGCGCCATAGTTGAACACAGCCACAAGTTGCGCTGAGTGTGGGGTGTTGCACGCCACCGCCTTGGCGGTCGCGTTGTTCGGGTTGAAGTCGGCAAAACACTCGCCAGCTTGGAAGTTTTTTGCGGCCTCGTCGCGCGGCAGCGGTCCTTGGCTTGCCGAGGTCGTGGGGGCGGGGCTTCCGCCCGCCTCGGGGTGGCTGCCAAGCACGTTCAGGAGGGTCCAGATAACCACGCCGATCAGCACGAGCACACCCACAACGATTGCGGCGATGATGAGCCTTTGCCGCATGATGGGGTTCGTTGAGGACTTGACTGGCAAATCCTCTGATGGATCCTGCCTTTGATCCTCGGGAAAGGAAGGCGCCCACGCGGACGTGTCCGACGGTGAGCTTTCCGACGGCGGAATGTTGTCTTGGGTCATGTCCCGGTGTGTGCCTTCCTGCTCTGGAGCCGCATTGAAGCAGACTCTACCCAATTTTGGGGACCTTTGGAGGTGCTGAACCCGGGTTTAACCCGGGGCGGGTCCCTCGGGCGACGCCGATGGCACACGGGCACCCCTGAAAGCATGTAATCTAGACATACGACAAATTGACCAAACATTCCGGGGCCTCACCGATAGCCAAGGTGACCACCTCCGGTCCAAGTACAAAAGGGGGTCACGCCATGGGGCGCGGCCGTCAAAAGGCAAAAGCTACCAAGCAGGCTCGGGACATTAAGTATTACTCCCCGAACACTGACTATTCGGCACTTGAGCGGGAGCTCACGGGTCCGTCCAGTCGTGTAAAGAGCCACTTCCCGGACGATCCTCCGGAGCCCGACTACTCGGCCTACGAGGATAAGTACGCGGATGATGATGACGACGAGGTAGACACCCGCCGTATCGGATAGCTGTCGTAAACACCAAGTGCCTTTGGCGCTGTGTTGCGAACCGCCGTCGTACATCAGGTCGTCGCGCATCTCCGGATGCCGTATATCTCTTGAGAAGGGCCCTCGGGCGCGCTGAAATTTGGCGTGCCCGGGGGTCTTTTTTGCGTAGTCTGGACTTTGAACCTCGTGAAGGGAGTTTCGTGTGACCACGCGCAAACATTACGCCAACGGTGAGCCGTGCTGGGCCGACCTCCAAACGCCGGACGTCCCTGCGGCCAAGGACTTCTACCAGGCTCTGTTCGGTTGGAGATATGAGGACCTTCCAACACCGGACGGGCGCAGCTACGCCCAGGCCTTTGTCGGAGATGACTTGGTGGCTGTGATTGCGCCCCAAAATCCGATGCAACAAGCCGCCGGGACGCACGGGCAGTGGAACATCTACATCGCTGCGACGGATGCGGAGGAAGTAGCCGAGGACAGTGTGCACGCCGGGGGAAAACTGGAGTTCGGGCCTGAGGCAGTCGCGGACACGGGTACGCTCGCGTTCATTGAGCCGCCTGGGGGCGGCACCACCGGCATCTGGCAGGCCGGCACGCATCGGGGCAGCCACCTTTTCAACGAGCCCGGGGCGTTGGCCTGGGCCGAGCTCCTGACGCCCGAGCCGCAGGCCGCCGTCGGCTTCTTCCAGCAGCTGTTCGGTTATCAGGTCACCGAATATCCACAGGACGACGGCGCGAATTACAGTACGCTGCTGGTCAATGGTGACGAGGTCGCCGGGATAGTTCCTGCCGATGCCGGCGAGGACGCCAGCTGGCAGGTGTACTTTGCCGTGGCTGACGTCCGGAAAGCCGTGGAGGCCGCGGTTGCCGCTGGGGGAGAGGCCATAGTGGAGCCTGAGGAGAAGCCGGAAAGCGGATCCCTCGCCACCATCCAGGACCCGCAGGGTGGAGTGCTGAGCCTGATCCAGGTCTAACCCCTGATCCAGGTCTAAATCAAAGAGCGGCCGGCCAGTTGGGATCAACTGGCCGGCCGCTCTTTCAGAAGGCGGTAAGACGCCTAGGCGTAGGCGTTCACCAGACGGACGGCGCCGCCGTCGACGCCTTTGGCGCCCTGGACGTAGTCCGGACCGGTCTTGTCGATCGAGTCGCTGTTGGACGACACGGTGCCCATGACCCATGACGGCAGTCCGCGGTCGTTGAGGCGGGCTACCGCAGCGTCGGCAACCTCGGGGGACACGATGGCGATCATGCCAACGCCGAGGTTCAGTGTGCGCTCCAGGTCAGACAGGGGAACGTTCCCCAACTCAGAGACCAGCTTGAAGATCGCCGGCAATTCCCACGTGCTGCGGTCAACCGTGGCCACCAGGCCCTGGGGCAGGACGCGGGCCAGGTTGGCGGCCAGGCCACCACCGGTGACGTGGCTGAAGCCGTGCACTGCTGCGCCGCCGCTCAGCGGGAACGCGCGGGTCAGGTCCAGGCAATCGGCCGCGTACACGCGGGTGGGCTCCAAGAGCTCTTCACCCAAGGTCCGTCCGAGCTCGGAAACCTGGCGGTCCAGTGCCCAACCGGCGTGGTTGATGACCCGGCGAACCAGGGAGTAGCCGTTGGAGTGCAGGCCCGAGGAGGCCATGCCGATCACCACGTCACCTTCGCGTACGCGGTCCGGGCCGAGCAGCGCGTCAGCTTCGACCACGCCGGTAGCGGCTCCGGCGACGTCGTATTCGTGCTCACCCAGAAGGCCCGGGTGCTCGGCGGTTTCGCCGCCCACAAGGGCAGTACCCGCAACGGAACAAGCCGCAGCGATACCACGGACGATGTCAGCGATGCGCTCCGGAACAACCTTGCCGCAAGCGATGTAGTCGGTCATGTAGAGCGGCTCGGCACCCACCACGACGATGTCATCGACCACCATGCCCACGAGGTCGAAACCTATGGTGTCGTGGATGTCCATGGCCTGTGCGATGGCAACCTTGGTGCCCACGCCGTCCGTGGAAGTAGCCAGCAGCGGCTTCTTAAAGGTCAGCAGCTTGGAGACGTCGTACAGGCCAGCGAAACCGCCGACGCCGCCAATCACCGAGGTGTTGTGGGTCGCCTTGATGGCACCCTTCATCAGTTCGACGGCGCGGTCTCCCGCTTCGACGTCGACACCTGCCGAAGCATAGGTGATGCCGTTCGCGGCGTTTCCAGCGGCAGGGGTTGCGGAGGTCATACGGGCTCTTTCTTGTCGGCGTCGGTCAAACGATCAGCGTCGGTCAGCAGGTTCTCGAATTCGGCGTCCGGTCCCGGATCGCAACCCGTGGCGCCCGGCTTCTCGGCCGGGTCCTCGGAATCGGCAACTTCGTCAGTCGCGGACTCCGCCGGAGCCAGTCCACCCAAATCCGTGCGCTCCAGCAAGTTCTTGCCCAGCTTGTCAGCATGCGGAAGTTCGATGGGGTACTTGCCGGTGAAGCACGCCGTGCACAACCGTTCACGCGGCTGCTGCGTGGCGCCGATCATGCCGTCTTCGGAAATGTACGCGAGCGAGTCAGCACCGATGGCTTGGGAGATCTCGTCGATCGTGGCACCGTTGGCGATCAGCTCTGCACGGGATGCGAAGTCGATGCCGTAGAAGCAAGGCCACTGGACCGGCGGGGAAGAAATCTTCACGTGTACCGCGGCGGCACCGGCTTCGCGCAGCATCCGGACGATGGCGCGCTGCGTGTTGCCGCGAACGATCGAGTCATCCACCACAACAATGCGCTTGCCACGGATCACTGATTCCAAGGCGTTGAGCTTGAGCCGGATACCGAGCTGGCGCAGTGTCTGTGAAGGCTGGATGAACGTGCGGCCCACATAGGCGTTCTTCACAAAGCCGTGCGCAAAGGGGATGCCCGATTGCTCAGCGTAGCCAACAGCGGCCGGAGTGCCGGACTCGGGAACGGGAATGACAAGGTCTGCCTCGTGCGTGTTCTCACGGGCCAGCTGGCGGCCCATTTCAACGCGGGCCTCGTACACGGAACGGCCGGCAATGGCAGCATCCGGGCGGGCAAGGTAGACGTACTCAAAGACGCAACCCGCAGGAGTCGCCTCGGCGAAGCGCTGCGAACGGACGCCGTCCTCGTCAATGGCAATGAATTCGCCGGGCTCGATCTCGCGGATGAAGCTGGCGCCAACAGTGGCCAGGCCGGCCTGCTCGGAAGCGACAACCCATCCCCGCTCCAGGCGGCCCAGGCACAGCGGGCGAATGCCGTAGGTGTCCCGGGCGGCGTAGAGCGTTCCTTCATCCATGAAGACGAAGCAGAATCCACCCTTGATCTTGGGGAGCAGCTCAAGCGCAGTCTGCTCAAGGGTTTTGCCCTCTTCGCCTTCAAGGAGGGCAGTCACCAGTGCCGTGTCCGAGGTGTTGCCCTGCTTCATTTCACCGGTGAGCTGGCCATCGTTGCGCCCCAGGATCATTTCCCGGAGCTCAGCAGTGTTGGTCAGGTTGCCATTGTGGGCCAAGGCAACGGTGCCCGTCGCGGTCGCACCCAAGGTGGGTTGCGCGTTGGCCCAGTGGCTTGCACCGGTGGTGGAGTACCGGCAATGGCCTACAGCCAAGTGACCGGTGAGGGTATTCAGGGTTGTCTCGTCAAAGACCTGGGACACGAGGCCCATGTCCTTGTAGACATTGATGCGCTTGCCGTCACTGGTAGCAATACCAGCCGACTCTTGTCCGCGGTGCTGCAGCGCATACAGCCCGTAATAGGTGAGTTTTGCTACTTCTTCACCGGGAGCCCAAACCCCGAAGACGCCACAAGCGTCCTGGGGGCCTTTTTCGCCGGGGAGAAGATCATGAGAAAGTTTTCCGTCGCCACGTGCCACTGGTCGATTGTCTCATGTTGTGGCCGTGGTACGTTCCCGCTCAGCTTATGTGACCGCCAAAACAGCCTGTTCGGGCAAAAATGCGGCGAGTTTCACATTCGCACCTGCACCGGGATGACTCTTCAGTAGACCTGGTTAGTTGACGCCGTCGTCGTCGGGTCCTGCATCCGGAACCGAATCCGCAACGGCCTCCACGACGGCGCGTTCCGCCCGCTTCACGCTCATCCGGTCCAGGATGAGGGCGAGGATCGAGAAGAGGATGACCCCGCCGCCGATGCAGACGATCAGGAAAAAACCGAAGACCGTGCTTGCATCGTAGGCGGGGTCGGCCGGGCGGCCGTAGGCAATAATCGCGGCGACTATGGCGCCCACCACCGCGCCAAGAATCATGAACGGTACGAACTTGGGCGCCCGGCGAACCGTAATCTCGCGGTGGGCGGTGCTGGGGGTGGTGTCCTCTGAAGCCATGCCTTAAAGCCTACCGTTCCGCTGGTGCCGCCTCGGCGGCGGCTGTTAGCTTCCGCGGTAGGTGGAGAAAGCGAACGGGCTGAGCAGGAGCGGCACGTGGTAGTGCTCACCGGCGTCGGAAACCGTGAAGTTCAAGTCGACCTCCGGAAAGAACGTTTCGGTGCCCAGGGCCTCGTAATACGCGCCGGTGGCGAAGTTCAGGCGGTAGGCGCCGCCAGGAATTCGTTCCGGGCCGAGCGTCTTGATGCGGCCGTCCGCGTCGGTCTCGCCCTTGGCCACCAAAGTCCAGTCGCTGCCCTCGCGCACATAAAGTATGACGGCGACGCCCGCCGCCGGGCGGCCGGAACCTGTGTCCAGGATGTGGGTTGTTACCTGCGAAACGGTCATGCGTTCACTCCTTCGCTGATCAGCCCGGCGAGCCGCAGCAATGCGATCTCCCGGAGCTGGCCGGCCACAATGATGTCTTCTTCTTCGGGGGTATGGGTGAGGCGTTCCTGCAGGGCACCCAGGATTTCCTGGGCGCTCCGGCCGGCAGCACGGATCAGGAACACCCTGCCGAACTTCTCTTCATAGGCCAGGTTGCCCTCGGCCAATGCGGCAGTGGTTCCACTATCTCCGGGGTCCACACCGGCCTGTTCCGAGCGCGACATTGCGGCTTCGGTTGTCTGAGCCTTTGGGCGTTCGCCAATCCGGGGGTGATGGGCCAAAGCCGACTCCGCCTCGTCCGGTGTGAAGGGCTCGGCGGCCTTCCGGGCCCGGGCGAGCAACTCGTCCAGGCTGGCGAACGGACGGGCGTCCACGACGTCGTTGACCCAGCGGCTGATGTCCAGGCAGGGCGTCAGGATCCTGATGGCCTCACCGCGGTCAACACTGTTGAATACTGCAAGCTCCATGCTTGTCATCCTCGTGCAAATGCTGGCATCCATGGTGTTGGCTATGCGGAACTCCAGCTGGCAGCAGGAGGAAGCAGTGACTTCTACTTCCGCATCATGGAACTGTTATTTCAGCATACGTAATAGTCAAGCCGAGGATGAGCCCTGGTGTCAAGAGACTACGTGCTCTGCGTGTCTGGCGCGAACCGTGAGGTAGAGCCGATGGGCGGTGATGACCAAGGCCAGCCATGCGATGCCCAAAGCCCACGCCGCCAGAACGTCGGTCAGCCAGTGATGGCCGAGGTACACCCTGCTCAGCCCGATGGTGATGGCGAACGCCGAGGCGACCAGTATGGTGACTACCCTGGCTCGGGTGGTCTCCAGTCGGAGGATGATGATGTAGGCCACGATGCCGGCGATCACGATCGAATTGAGGGAGTGGCCGCTAGGGAACGACGGCGAGTGCTCGTACGGTGGGACGGCGTCGCTGAGGTTCGGACGGGCACGGCCAAAGAGTTGCTTGCCCGCAATGGTCATGAGCAAGGAGCCTAGTCCCGCAGTGACAATCAAGATAACCGGCGTCCAGGATCGCCTGCGCAGGGCCAGCCAAATCATGATGACGACGGCGATGATGGGCATGCCGATGGTGCCGCCGATATCCGTATATGCCGTTACGGCCACATTCAGGGCCGGCGATCTGACGCTCTTGGCGGCGTCCAGTACGGGATGATCCAATCCGGCGACGCCGTCGGCCTCAGTCACTGATTCGTAGACCTCACCGAACACCAAGGCCAAGGCAAGCACCACCGCAAGGCCGACGGCGAGCGTGATGACCAGCGCGGCGTAGGGGCCAAGGAAGGCCGTGATCCGCTGGGCGATCCTGACCATGAATCGGCCGATGGGGGACTTCCAGCGAGTGAGATCCTGCCCGCCGACAAAGCGGTCCTGGTTCACCTCACCACGAACGCCCGTTTCCGGCGTTTTAGGCTCTTGGGCGGTCACTGTGGTCCTTTGCTCGGGGCGGACTCCATATTAGTGAGTAACCTTAGCATTTTGCTCTTGGGGCTTCCTGGGCGGCTCGCCCGACGCTCCTGGCTGGGGCAGAATGGCGTCAACAGCTAAGGAGTTCCCCATGCCAGACATCCTGACGTCCCGGTTTCTGTTCGGTCCGGGGCCGAGCAATTGCTACCCGGAAGCCATGGCCGCTTTGGCATACCCGGTGTTGGGGCACCTCGACCCCGTGTTCATCGATCGGCTGGACCGGACGTGTGAAGGCCTGCGCGCCGTTTGGGGCACCTCGAACGCCCGCACCCTGCCGTTGAGTGCCACCGGTTCCGGCGGCATGGAGGCAGCTTTCGTGAACACCGTTTCCGACGGCGACGTGGCGGTCATCGCCGTCAACGGGCTCTTCGGTGAGCGGATGTGCGAGGTTGCCCGCCGCTGCGGGGCCACGGTGGTCCGTGTGGATCACCAGTGGGGCCAACCCGTGGACGCCGAACGAGTGCTTTCGGCGCATCCGAATCCGAAGGTCATAGCCGCCGTCCATGCCGAGACTTCCGTCGGCGTGCTCTCGGATATAGCCGCCCTTGGCGCTGGCAAGGGTGACGCCCTGCTGATCACCGATGCCGTGACGTCCATCGGCGGACTGGAACTGCGCGCAGACGACTGGGGGATCGACGTCGGATATGCAGGGACCCAGAAGTGCCTGGGCGTCCCACCGGGTCTCTCACCGTTCACGGTGTCCGATCACGCGTTCGAGCGTCGGGTGAAGGAACCGCGATCGTGGTACCTCGATATTGGCCTGCTCGGCGGGTACGTCGGAGCCGCGAGCGGCGCCAGGACGTATCACCACACGGCTCCGGTCACTATGATCGCCGGACTCGAGGCGGCACTGGACCGGATCCTCGCCGAAGGCCTGGATGTGGTCCAGGCGCGGCATCACGCTGCCGGGACGGCGTTGCAGGATGGGCTGCAGGAGATGGGGCTCGAATTGTTCGCGGAAGAAGGGTCGCGGCTGCCAAGCCTCACCACAGTCAAGGTGCCCGACGGCGTCAGCTCGGCCGCGGTGCGAAGTTACCTTCTGGAGAACTTCAGCATGGAAATTGGCTCGGGGGTTGGCGCGTATGCGGACACGGTGTGGCGGATCGGCATGATGGGCCCGAACGCCAACCCGGCATCAGTGACCTTGGTGTTGGGTGCCCTGAAAGAGGCCATCGCGAAAAGCATGTAACGCCCGCTCACATTTGCGAGCGGGCGTTACAGGAAATGTGCAGTTATGCGGAGAGGGCTAGACTCCGAGCTCTTCCTTGAGCGCTTGGACATGGCCCTTGGCGCTGACCTGGTACTGGGTGAGCTTCACTGTGCCTTCGCCGTCGAGCACAACGGTGGAGCGGACCAGGCCTTCGACGATTTCGCCGTCGACCAGCTTCTCACCCCAGGCGCCGTATGCCCGGGCCACGGCGTGGTCCTCATCGGAGAGCAGCGGGAATGTGAGGGCAAATTCGCCTGTGAACTTGGCGAGGGCTTCCGGGGCGTCCGGGGAGATCCCGATGACGTCGTAACCGTTTCCCTGCAAGCTGGCGAGGTTGTCGCGGAAATCGCAGGCCTCGGTGGTGCAGCCCGGGGTTGCAGCCTTGGGGTAGAAGTAGACGATGACGTTGCGTCCGCGGTAATCGGACAGCGAGACCTTGGTGCCGTCGGCGTCGAGAAGCGCGAAATCAGGTGCTTGCGTTCCGACGAGGAGTTTGTGGGTCATGGCGATCCTTTACATTCAACCGGTGTGCACCGGCGGTTATTCAAACAACAGCGATCTTTCACAGTGCGGAGCTCTGACTGCCTATAACAACGGCGTCAGATGCTGTATTCCGCAGGTCCGCGCACGGTGGCATAGGGGCCTGGCACGAACTGGTAGCCGCCACCACGGACGGTGGAGACAGTGTGGCGGGCACTTCCGAGCTTCCGCCGCACTCTTCCAACATAAACGTCGATCGAGCGAAATGCTGCGCCGGGAAGGTCAAATGACTCCAGGAAGCGTTGCAATTCTTCACGACTGATGGCCCGTGAGCAGTTCACCACCAGGTAGCGCAGCAGCTTGTATTCCATGCCAGTAAAGGCAACGGGCTCACCGTCGAGCAGTACTACTTCAGCGGCGAGGTCGATTGCAACTTGGCTGCGACGGGCTGCCAACGTTACGGGCTCGACGCCGGTGCTAGCGCCAGCGGCGTCGCCTTCAGTCAGGGCGTCGGCAAGCGTCACGCTGCCCGGCCCCGAAAGGTGGTTACCGGCGTCGGCGGCTTCCTGCGGAGTGCCGCCCCAGGAAGTGTCACCGACGCCGGAGTGCTCTGCCCCGGTGGCGGGCCAGATGCGGACTTCCGCCTCCGGGGCAAGTTTCATGGCGCGGGCAAGCACCAAGCGGGCGGCCCGCTCCCAGACCTCAGGGTCGAGCTCGTCGCCCTCGGCAGGGTTGACCCACAGCGCCAGGCCTCTTGCGCTCAGGCCCGGTCTGCTCAGGCCATTCGTGCTCAGGCTGGTGCCACGCCGCGCGGCGGAACCGCGTGCTGCGGGTCCTCGCGAGGGCGGCGGCCCGTAAGCATTCACTGCCATGGCAGTGGGCCTACACGTTACCGCGGCGGAGCAGTTTGCCGCCGGGGTTCTGGCCGTCGATCGGGGTGCCGCGCAGGTAGGTTTTGCGGACGACGCCGGCCAGCGGACGGCCGTCGTACGGCGTGATCGGGTTCTTGTGCTTGAGCTTGGTCACGTCCACCACGAACGCTTCATCCGGGGCGAAGATGGAGAAGTCGGCGTCGTAGCCCAGGGCGAGCTGTCCCTTGGTCTGCAGTCGGGCCAGAGCGGCGGGCTTCTCGGACATCCAGGAGACCACCTGTTCCAACGGGATCCCGCGGTGGCGGGCTTCGGTCCAGATCAGGGACAAGCCCAGCTGCAGGGAGGAAACGCCGCCCCAGGCCACGGCGAAGTCGCCGTTTTCCAGGTCCTTCAGGTCCAAGGTAGAGGGGGAGTGGTCCGAGACGATGCAGTCGATGGTGCCATCCTGCAGGCCCTTCCACAGGAGCTCCCGGTTAGAGGCTTCGCGGATGGGCGGGCAGCACTTGTAGGCCGTGGCGCCGTCCGGGATTTCCTCGGCCATGAGTGTCAGGTAGTGCGGGCACGTCTCAACCGTGAGGTTGACGCCGTCGCGCTTTGCGGAGGCGATCATCGGCAGCGCGTCCGAGGACGAGAGGTGCAGGATGTGGGCGCGGGCGCCGGTCCACCGTGCGCGCTCGATGACCTCGGCAATGGCCTTGTTCTCGGCGCCGCGGGGGCGGGAGGCGAGGAACGTTTCGTAGTGGTCACCGCCCGGGTGCGGTGCGCGGTCGATCGCGTGGGAGTCCTCTGCGTGCACGATCATCAGGGAGTCGAAGGACTTGAGCTCAGCCATGTCCTCTTCCATTTCGTCCGCTTCAAGGTGCGGGAATTCGTCCACGCCGGAGTGCAGGAGGAAGCACTTGAAGCCGAACACGCCTTCGTCGTGCAGCGGGCGGAGATCCTTTTTGTTGCCGGGAATGGCGCCGCCCCAGAATCCGACGTCAACGAACGCCTGATCCTTGGCTACCACGCGCTTCTGCTCCAGGCCGTCAACGCTGGTGGTGGGCGGGATGGAGTTCAACGGCATGTCGATGATGGTGGTCACGCCACCGGCGGCTGCTGCGCGGGTGGCTGAAGCGAAGCCTTCCCACTCGGTGCGGCCGGGCTCGTTGACGTGGACGTGGGTGTCCACGAGGCCGGGGATGAGGGTTTCGTCGTCTGCGAGTTCGATGACCTCGTTGCCGGTCAGTCCGTTGCCGAGGGGTTCGATCGCGACGATAACGCCATCGCGAATGCCGACTTCGCGGGCAGTGATTCCGGCGGTGGTCAGGATGCGCTGGCCCCGGATAACGAGGTCATAGGCGCCGATTGCTTCAGACATTGATGTACTCCTTGTTTTCGGTCCGTTCCGCCAGGTACACGCCTATGTGCTTACCTAATTGTTCAAGCAGCGGACCTGCTTGGGCGATACATTGTTGGACGTCTTTTTCCAGATCGGTCAGGGCATGGACCGTGTGGAAGCCGGCATCCGTGAGTTGGTCCCGGCTCAGGGTACTCCGGCCGCACACCGCGATCACGGGAACCCCGTTCCGTTGCGCCGCCCGGGAGACACCCATGGGCGTCTTGCCGAGCAGGCTTTGTTCATCCAGGCTGCCTTCTCCGGTGATCACCAGATCGGCGCCCTTCAGCCTCTGTTCGAGGTCGGTGAATTCAAGCACGACGTCGATGCCCGGCCGCCGCTCTGCCTTCAGTGCCGCGATGGCGATGTAGCCGACGCCGCCCGCTGCTCCGGCGCCCTCTGCTTTGGCTGCGTACTTGGCTGCGAACTTTGCTTGTTGGCCGGTTGTTGCTGCCAAGACCTCGACGAAGTGGCTCAGCGCCGCGTCCAGTTCGGCGACGTCGTCCGGCGTCGCGCCCTTTTGCGGACCGAAGATGGCTGGGGCTCCACTCGCCCCCAAAAGGGGATTGTCGACGTCGGACGCCAACACGAACTCCGTGGCTTCGATGCGGACGTCGAAGTTGGAGAAGTCGATGGTCTCCAGCCTTGCCAGTGCGGCGCCACCGCCGGGGAGCTCGTTGCCGTTCTTGTCGAGAAAGACTGCGCCGAGGCCTTGGAGGACTCCCGCGCCGGCGTCGGTGTTGGCGCTCCCGCCCACACCCAGGATGATCTTGCGGCAACCGAGGTCCAGCGCGGCTCGGATGAGTTCGCCGGTTCCAAGGCTGGTGGCGTTTTTGGCGGTTTCGCTGGTTGGGCCCTCGGGGAGGAGGGCGAGGCCGGAAGCTGCCGCCATTTCGATGACAGCTTCCTGATCCCGGATTGCGAAGTCGGCCTTGACCGGTTCGCCGAGCGGGCCGGCGACGGTGGTGGTCCTGCGGGTGAAGCCGGAACCGATGGCGGCGTCGATGGTTCCTTCGCCGCCGTCGGCCACCGGAATGTGTGTTGCCTCCAAACCTTGCCCGAACCCCGCCAGCAGGCCTGTTGCCAGGTGCTTGGCGACGTCGGGCGCGGACAGCGAGCCCTTGAATTTGTCCGGGGCGATGACAACACGCATTCCGGTGCCTCCCTTCTTACTGTTATTTACGCTTTGGTGAGGATCGCAGTGGGGGCGTCCTCAGCGGTTTCGGCCAGCTCTTCGAACTCGTTCACGCCGTTGATCTCAACGCCCATGGAGATGTTGGTGATCTTTTCCAGGATCACTTCGACAACCACGGGAACCTTGAACTCGCCCATCAGTGCCTTGGCCTTGTCGAAGGCGGCGGGCAGGTCGTCCGGGTTCTCAACGCGGATGGCCTTGCAGCCCAAGCCCTCGGCAACCTTGATGTGGTCAACGCCGTAGCCGTTTGTCTCGGGGGAGTTGATGTTTTCGAAGGCCAGGGAAACGTTCTGTTCCATGTTGAAGCCGCGCTGGCTCTGACGGATCAGGCCCAGGTAGCTGTTGTTTACAACCACGTGGATGTACGGCAGGTTGAACTGTGCGCCCACAGCCAGTTCCTCGATCATGAACTGGAAGTCGTAGTCACCGGACAGTGCAACAACGGTCGCGTCCGGGGTTCCCCGAACCACGCCGAGGGCTGCGGGACCGGTCCAACCCAGTGGACCGGCCTGCCCTGCGTTGATCCACTTGCGGGCACCAAAGACGTGCAGCATCTGTGCACCGGCGATCTGCGACAGGCCAATGGTGGACACGTAGGTGGTGTCGCGGCCGAAGGCCTTGTTCATCTCCTGGTACACGCGCTGCGGCTTGATCGGCACGTTGCTGAAGTTGGTCTTGCGGTGCAGGGAGCCCTTGCGCTCCTGGCATTCGGCAACCCAGCCCGAGTAGTCCGGCAGGGTCTTTGCTGCCTGGCGCTCACGGGCCAGCTCTAACAGACCGTCCAGCGCCGCACCGGCGTCGGACGCAATGCCCAAGTCCGGGGAGAAAACGCGACCGATCTGCGTCGGCTCGATGTCGATGTGCACGAACTTACGGCCAGCCGTGTAGGTGTCCAGGCCGCCGGTGTGGCGGTTGGCCCAACGGTTGCCGATGCCGATCACGAAGTCGCTCTGCAGGAACGTCTCGTTGCCGTAGCGGTGCGAGGTCTGCAGGCCAACCATGCCGGCCATCAGCTGGTGGTCATCCGGGATGGCGCCCCAACCCATCAGCGTGGGGATAACGGGAACGTTCAGGATCTCGGCCAGCTCAACCAACTGGGCCGAAGCGCCCGCGTTGATGATGCCGCCACCGGCAACGATCAGCGGGTGCTTGGCCGCGGTCAGCAGATCCAAAGCCTTCTCGAGCTGCTTGCGGGAAGCCTTGGGCTTCTCTACCGGCAGGGGCTCGTAGGCGTCGATGTCGAACTCGATCTCAGCCATCTGAACGTCGATGGGCAGGTCCAGCAGAACCGGGCCCGGGCGACCCGAACGCATCAGCTGGAACGCCTTCTGGAACGCGCCGGGAACCTGGCCCGGCTCCAGGATGGTCATCGCGAACTTGGTGAGCGGCTTGGCGATGGACTCAATGTCCACAGCCTGGAAGTCTTCCTTGTGCAGCTTGGCAACAGGTGCCTGGCCGGTGATGCAGAGCATGGGGATCGAGTCAGCCTGGGCTGCGTACAGGCCAGTGATCATATCCGTGCCGGCGGGGCCGGACGTGCCGATGCAGATGCCGATGTTGCCATCAGCTGCCCGGCTGTAACCATCAGCCATGTGGCTTGCGCCTTCAACGTGGCGGGCCAGCGTGTGGCGGATGCCGCCGTGGGCACGCATTGCCGAGTAGAACGGGTTGATGGCTGCGCCTGGCAGGCCGAACGCCTCGGTGGCGCCCTCCTTTTCCAGGATGGCGACTGCCGCATCAACTGTGCGCATCTTTGCCATGGTGTACTCCTTGAAAGTCTGTTTTTGGGTGTGGTGAGGGAGCCGCCGTCGTTATTTATGTACGACGGCGGGTTCCCTGCTGTGTGTTGCTAAGTTGCCTTCGGGCTTATTTACGGCCGCTGAGCTGGAGGACCTGCTTGAAGAGGCCCGAGTGGTCCAGGCCGCCGTCGCCTTGGTTGACGGTTGCGGCGACGAGCTGTGCGACGACGGCGCCGAGCGGGACAGCGACGTTGGCTTCGCGGGCTGCGGAGGTGACGATGCCGAGGTCCTTGTGGTGGAGGGCCAGGCGGAAGCCGGGGTCGAAGTTGCGATCGAGCATCTTCTGGCCCTTCTGGTCCAGGACCTTGGAGCCGGCCAGGCCGCCGCCGAGGACCTTCAGTGCTGCGTCGGTGTCTACGCCGTAAGCCTCGAGGAAGGCGATTGCCTCGCCGAGGACCTGGATGTTGACGGCCACGATCAGCTGGTTGGCTGCCTTGACGGTCTGGCCGGAGCCGGCTGGGCCGACGTGAACGATTGTTTTGCCCACTGCGTTGAGGACATCCTGTGCTGCCTCGAAGTCTGCCTTTTCGCCGCCGACCATGATGGACAGGACGGCGTCGATGGCGCCCTGCTCACCACCGGACACGGGAGCGTCGAGCGGGCGGATGCCGGCTGCTACGGCTTCTTCGGAGAGGCGCTTGGCGACGTCCGGGCGGATGCTGGAGGCGTCGATCCAGAGGGTGCCCTTCTTCGCGTTGGCGAAGACGCCGTCCTTGCCGCTGACAACACCCTCAACGTCGGGGGAGTCCGGGACCATGGTGATGACGACGTCGGCATCCTTGACTGCGTCCGCGATGCTGCTGGCACCCCGGCCGCCTTCGGAGACGAGCTTGTCGATCTTGTCCTGGCTGCGGTTGAATCCGGTGACCGTGTGGCCGGCCTTGACGAGGTTGATGGCCATGGGGAGGCCCATGATTCCGAGTCCGATGACTGCAACGTTGCTCATTGTGGTTCTCTTTCTGGGGAAGTCTGTGTGTCTGAAGTCTGTGTGTGTCTGTTAACTCGCGTGCGCTAACTCGGGTGTGCTTACCCAACTAGGGGACAGATAACGTCGCTATGGACGCTGAGTGGGGCGTTTGCTGTCCCCTAGTTGGGTGCGCAGTGGCTAGTTGGCGTCGGCGCGCTGGCGGATGGCCCAGCTGAAGGCCGATTCCTGCGGTTCCTTGTACTCGAGGCCGATGTAGCCGTCGTAGCCGAGTTCGCGGCTGCGGGCGATCCATTCGCCGAGGGGGAGCGTGCCGGTTCCGGGAGCGCCGCGGCCGGGGTTGTCGGCGATCTGGATGTGGCCGAAGTCCTTGGCGTGGTTCTCGATGACGGATTCGACGTCGTCGCCGTTGACTGCCAGATGGTAGAAGTCGGCGAGGAGCTTGATGTTCTGTGCACCGGATTCTGCCTTGACGCGGGCGATGACCTTGAGTGCGTCGTCGGCAGTAAGGAGCGGGTACTTGGGTGCGCCGCTGACCGGTTCGAGGAGGACGGTGCCGCCGATGCGGGCGACGCCTTCCGCTGCTGCGGCGAGGTTCTTTGCCGCGAGTTCGTCCTGCTCTTCAGGGGTGAACTCGTCCTGGCGGTTGCCGTAGAGGGCGTTGAAGGCCTTGCAACCGAGGCGCTCACCGATGCCGGCTACGACGTCGATGTTGTCCTTGAACTCGGAGCAACGGCCCTTCCAGGAAACCAGGCCACGGTCGCCGCCGGGCATGTTGCCGGCGTTGAAGTTCAGGCCCGTGAGCTGAACGCCGGCGTCCTTGATAGCTGTTTCAAACTCGGTTGTCTCTTTGTCGGTGGGAACCGAAGTGGCGAAGGGCCACCAGAACTCGACGGCGTCAAAACCGGCTGCCTTCGCGGCGGCGGGGCGCTCGAGCAAGGGCAGCTCCGTCAGGAGGATGGAGCAGTTCACTGTGTACGTCATCGTAGGTCCTTCCGAGGAGGGGCTTGGATCTATCCTCCGTTGCTTGGCTGCTGCCTTGTCGCCTGGCCTCAGTTTCCGCTTTGTGGAATTTAGATTCTGCTTTATGAAAAGTTTAGGGAAGGCGGGGGTGGGAGTCAAGGGGGTGGGTGAGGAGGTGGGTGTTTGGGGTACGGGAGGGCTCCGGGGCAGTCAACATTCCACGGCGGAAATCCATGGGCTGTTCAAGGCAGCCGAGAGTGGGTTGGGGTCGTCAAGGACGCGCCGTCGTTCGCCGTGATCCGCTGCCGAAGCCGACTAGTGGTGCCCGTTGAGGCATGGATAATCGCAAGATCGAATTCGGTTGGACGGTGGGATGATGGAGGAGTGGGAGGAGGAGGAGTGTCAGCACTCACGAACACCATAGAAATCGACCGTCCACCAGTCGACGTTTTTGTGTATGCGAGCGACCCGCTGCATTTCCCGGAGTGGCAGGTTGACGTCCTCGAGGTGGACTTTGAAGGCGCGGGCGGCCGGCAGTTGGGCTCGCGGTTCACCACCACCCGTCGGATCGGCCCCAACGAGCGCACGATGACACAGGAGATCACGGAGGACGAGCCGCCGCATCGGTTCGCCGCACACGGCATCGACGGTCCGATCCGGCCTCATGCGAGCATCGATGTCGAACCGCTCGACAACGGCACAAGGTCCAGGGTGACCTTCGAGCTCGATTTCGAGGGTCACGGCGTCGGCAAGGCGCTCGTACCGGCCGTACGTCGACTCGCGGCGCGAGGTGCTCCGGCCAGCCACAGGCGTCTCAAGGAGCGGCTCGAGGCCCACGGGTAACACCCGGGGGGAAATCTGTGACAGACGTTTTAGTACAGGATTGAGCGCGCCAATCGCTGACCGAGGAGGCTGGCTAGGTGAGGCTTTTTCAACGCATCGATGCGCCGGGGGGCCGGCCCGCCGTACCTGCCCCGGGACAAACGGTCTGACGACGGGCGCGGACGAACCTCCGCCCGGGAGTTCCTTGGCGAAGCAACGCGAAGCTGCGGCCGGTTGGACCTAGCTGGCCTGCCAGATGTCCGGGCCGAAGACCTCGTAGTGGATTTTCGTCGCCGGGATGCCGGCATTGATGGCCTCATTGCGGATGTTTTTCATGAACGGCAACGGACCGCAGAGGTACAGCGACGCGTTCGCGGGAAGGTCCACGTCGAGCAGGGACATGAAACCGGTCCTCGACCCGGCTTCGGGCTGCTCGAGCCAGAGCTGGAGGTCGGCGCCGTCAAGGCGTTCGATGTCCTCGGTCATTTGGGAGCGCAGCGCCCAGCTGTCCATGGTGCTTTCCGCGTGCAAGACCAGGACTTGCCGGTCGGAGCGGGTTTCGGCGAGGGAGCGCAGGATGGATGCGGTAGGGGTGCAGCCGATGCCGGCCGAGGCAAGGACCACCGGACCCTCATCCTCGTTTAGGGTGATTTCGCCGTAGGGGTTGGAAATTTCGATGACGTCGCCCACTTTCATGTCGCGGTGCATCACGGGCGAGACCTCGCCGCCGTCGTCGAGCTTGGTGGTGAAGCTGCGTGTGGTGCCCGCGTCGCCGGAAAGGGAGTACTGGCGGACCTGGCGCAGACCGTCCGGCAGCGTGACCTTGACGCTGACGTACTGGCCAGGCAACGCTTCGGTGACGGGTGTGTCGTTCGCCGGCTCCAGCACGAAGGTCATCGAGCCGGTGCCAGCTGGCGTTTTGGCGACAATCCGCCAAGGGGTCCACATCACACCGTTTGCCTGTGCGGCGTAGAGGCCCTTCTCGAGCTTGATTAGCGCGTCCGCCATGAGCCAGTAGACCTCGGTCCAGGCGTCGGCGATTTCAGGGGTGATGACCTCGACCAAGTCCTCGGCGATGGCCGCGAAGAGGTGTTCGTAGACCACTTGGTACTGCTGTTCCGTGATGCCGAGGGAGGCGTGGCGGTGCGCGACGCGGGACAGCACGGTCTCCGGCAAAGTACCCGGATGGGTCACGAGATGGCTGGCAAAAGCGGCGATGCTTCCGGCCAGGGCTTGCTGCTGGGCCCCGTTGCGCTGGTTTGAGCGGCTGAAGAGCCCGTCCATGAGTTCAGGATGCGCCGCGAATAGGCGGTTGTAGAACTTGGGGGTGATCTCTCCGATCCGGGAACCGACGAGCGGGAGAGTGGCCTGGATAACCGGGAAGGACTTGTCCGAGAGCATGCTGACTCCTGAGTTAGTGGCCCGGGATCTTTGCCCGGACTGCGTCTAAATACTTTCATTTGAAATACAAGTATTTATGACTCAGTTCTACATTGCGTAGAAAAGGTGCGCAAATCGGCTGGCCTCCCAGGCATGGGCTCGCCAATGGCGCGGGCGGAAACGGCGGTCCGTGGCCGTTGCGGCGAACAAACCCGGATCGAGTGTTCCAAGAATCTCACCGCTCTGCACCACCTAGCCCACCCGTTCGCGCCACCTAGGTGCCCTCAATTCACCCCTCATTCCAGCCCCTTCACCACCTAGTTTTCCCATCCAATCCTGTGAGCACCCAACCCGCCCATAGTGTCCTTCCCAGAGCGCGGACCCCGGATAACCACCGGGACCGCAGCAGGAAACACGTGAACAACTATTTGGGGGTTGGGTCATTGAAGCTGACTGAGCAACAGAGCATTGCCGCCGCTGTGGATCAGTGGATCACAGGGATCCCGGGTCGCATCCCCGGCCACGTCATTTTCGTTGAGAATCCCGAGCACACGGCCTACGCAAAGACGCTGGCTGGCGAGGGTTCCACCATTCTGGTCCTCAACGGGGACAAGGAAGATCCGGACATAGTCCCGGTCCGGGGATCCTTCGACGTCGGCGGTGAAGAACTTCTGGTGGACGGCACCCTCAACCTGGAGATCCAGGACTACTTGGCCATTCCATTCGTGAACCTGGTGGGCGTGACTGTCGTCAGGATAACCACCGAACAAGACTGGCAAGCATTCTTCGACGACGCAGAACAGGCTCGCATCTCCGGCCACTTCGTGCACCAGCTCACCGAGGTCAACGCAGTGCTGGCAGAGCGGGGCTTGCTCAGCGGCGCTACCCGGGACACCCTCATGCTGGCCCGGCTCCACATCGCCGCCGACGGGTCCATCCGCACGGGACCCTACGGATCCACCATCGGCCGGGTGGGAGACGTGATCACCGATCTCCGGGTGAGGGCCATCGCGCTCCGGCCGGAATCGGCTGTTGCCGCCGTCTACTATCCCTGGGACATTCAGGATTCCCCCGCGGCCAAGCCCTGGATCCCGCGCTACCTGGCTGCCTTGGATGCCTGGAAGTTCGTTCCCCGGCAGGACCGAGACAGCACGAGGTTGGTGGGCTTCGGACTGAGCCTCTACGGCGCCAGCATCAGCGACCCTCTCGCTCGAGCAACAGCGCCCTTCATCCTCAAGAGGGGAATGGACCACACCCTCCTGGACACCGCAACGGGCAGGCTGTTCAAGGTCGGCCAGGACGCCGCGGCCATCATCGAGGCCGTTTCCAACATTGGGAACGTCAGCGCGGCGGCAACCAAAGTCGCTCCCACCCTCAACGTCACAGCGGCGACGGCGGAAGAGTCCGCGCACGCGGTGCTCGCCCGGTTTGCGCAGCTCGGCGTCGACATCCTCGGTACCCGCTCATGACGGTGGTGCCCATCCTCCCGACTCCGAGGACGCAACTTCCGCTGTGGGTGCCGCTCGTCACCCAGCACGATTTCGCCGCGGACAGCTACACAGCCGTTAAGGCCGACGGCGTCCGCGTCACCTTCGAGGACGGGCAGCGCAGGCTGTGCGCCAAGAGCGGACTGTGGAACGCCAACCTCGGCTATGGCAACCCACGCATTGCGGCGGCCATCCACAGAGAACTCGAAGCAGCCTCCTACCTTCCCCTGTTCCGCACAGCCCACCGCCAAGCAATCCACGCCTCCACGGCACTCCTGAACCTCCCCGCGCACCCTTTCCAGCGCGTCGTCTTCTCCACCTCGGGCGGGGCCGCTAACGACGCCGTCATGAAGCTCGCCCGGCAGTACTTCGTCCTCAACGGACAGCCTGAGCGGAAACTCGTCGTCGGACTCAGCGGCAGCTACCACGGCCTGACTTACGGAAGCCAAGCCCTCAGCGGCGACGAGCTTGGCCAAGCGATGTACGGCGTCGACCGGCGAAATATCCGACACATCAGGTTCGACGACGACGGCGCTGAACTGGAGCTACTGATGCGCAGGGAGGGCAACAGGATCGCCGCCGTGATCATCGAGCCGGTCCTCGGATCGGGGGCGGAAGTGGTCCCGGCGAGCTTCATCGAACAGCTTATGAGGCACCGAGAGGACCACGGCTTCCTCCTGGTCGCCGACGAAGTCGCCACAGGCTTCGGCCGCGTCAGCGGCTGGTTCGCGTCCGATGAATGGCGGGAAGCGCCGGACGTCGTAGTCACCTCAAAAGGACTCACCAACGGGACCAGCGCGTGCGCGGCACTGCTGATCGCGCAACGTGTCACGGACGCCTTCGACAAGAACGAGGCCGTCTTTGTCCACGGTGAAACCCAAGCCGGCACCCCGGCTACCTGCGCCGCGATCCTGGCCACCATCGAGGAGATGACAAGGCTGGACCATCAAACCCTGAACAAGCAGGTGTCAGCCGGATTGGACAAGCTCATCACCGAGCTTCAAGCCAGCAAAGGCGTTGGCAACTCCACCGGCCGTGGTTGCATGCGGGGGATCAAGCTCCTCACGGATAACGGATTGCCCCTTTCCGCCAACGCAGTGCTCGCCGTCGTCAAACGCATCCACTGCGCGGGAGCCATTGTGCAGCCGGGACCGGGCCGGATCCAGCTACTGCCCGCGCTCACCTACACGGAAGCAAACTTCGAGGAACTACACCGCGCGATCACGGCAGGCTTGGCGAGGGCCCAGCGCGATGGGGTGTTCGCATGATCGCCGACCGCACGTGGAATACGCGCTGCGTCATCCTCGACCACGGAGTGTCCGCCAAGTACGTCGGCGCACTCACCCGCGACCGGACCGGTCTGGTGGTGGACAACGCCCTCCCGGAACACCGGGATCGGCTCCTTGCCGGCGGCCTCAAAGGAGTGCCGGTTCTTGGCCTGGACGCAATGCCCGTCACCCGCGAAACCCTCCGGACGGTGGGCCACTTCCTCCACGAAAACGGGTTGCAAACAGTCGTCGGGCTCGGTGGCGGATCCGTGTTGGACGCCGTGAAGCTCGCCGCCGTGTTCACCGCCGACCCAACGCTGGCCGATCTCGCCGAAGTCCATGCGAAGCGCTCCGGCCTGCTGGTTTTGCCCGCGATCCGCAACAACGAAGAACGTCCCAAAACCGTCCTCCTACCGTCCACCGTGGGGACCGGTGCGGAAGTCAGCGGGGTCGCGTGCCTGGACACCGCCGTCGGACGCCGCCTCATAGCCTCGCCTCACCTTTCAGGTGACGTGGCAGTGCTCGACGGCGGACACCTCGCCACCCTGCCCCGGCACCTGGTCCTGGAGGGTCTGCTCGAGGCGTTCCTTAGGGTGGCGGGAACCCTGACGGGCAGCAGTGCCAGCAGATTTGACGACGACGCCTACTCGCTTATGCAACGCATGATTCGGCTGGGGTTGCGGCTCGCCCACCTGGACGTGCCCGAGATGAGGCTGGCCGCGGCCCGCCTCAGCATGGAGACGCACACCGGTTGGTCGCTCACGGGTCGGAATCCTTACGGTGCCAAGCACTGGTACGTGGCCAACGAACTCGCTTACGTCACGGGTGTCCGCAAGATGACCGCCACGGCAACCGTGATCGGGCCCATTTGGGAAGAGATTGTCAACGGCGCCTCAGCGTGGGGTAACCGTGGGCGCCTTGATGAACTGTGGGCGGCAGTCAGGGAAGTAGAACCGACTCTCGCATCAGACCCGGCCAGCGGCATCAACGAACTCATGCGCCATTGGGGCATCGCAAAGCTCCCGACCCTCCGCGAAGAGGTCTTGATGCAGACCAGCGTCGCCGCCGTCCAGAGCTGGGGTGGAGTCCTTCCCATGCTTCGCGGCATCGATGTGTCCGAGATCCAGCACGTGCTGAGGGTCGGGACTGCTGAGGGTGGCAGCCGCACCGAACTTGCCGGGCCCCATGGGCCGCCTACGAGTGGCAGGGGAGAGGGGGTGAGCACATGAACAGCAGCAACGCACTGAAAGCACTCGACCTCAACATCCAGGAGCTGGAAAGCCTGGACATCCCGGACGACTGGAGCGAGCGAATCCACGGGATCACCGTTGGCCTGGCGCTGGTTGGTATCGCCGTCAGCATCACCTAGCGGCCGCCAGTCCATGCGGGGCCATTCAACTCGCGAAGAAGGGAGGTGAGCGAACATGCAGGACCAACTCAACATTTCCATCCAGGAAATCGAGTCCATGGACACCCCGGACTTCAACAACTGGTTCATCGGAGTCTCCCAAGGCGTGGCGCTGGGCTTGATCGCAGTCAGCATCACGTAGCCCGGGCCTTACGGCACCACGGCCAACACGGCACCACTCCCTACACAGGCATCAGAAAGGAGGAATCAATGAACGCACCATCGAATCTCCAACTGAGCATCGAAGAACTGGAGAACCTCGACACCCCGGACGATACACCGTGGTACATCCGCGTTGGTGACGTGATCATCATCGCCGGCATCGTCGTCGGAATCGCCGCCACCTAGCCGGTACACGCGGGCGGTGCAACGTTCCGCCCCCGCCCGCGTGTACCCCCTCCATGTCCAACCTCCCGGAGAACACGAGCTGATGAACATCGCATCCGATAAGACCGCCGACGCCATCCTGCGGGTCCTGGGCCACGTCGATCCGCCCGAGGACCTGTACAGCGTCTCAGGATCACGCCTCTACGACCAAGTCACAGCCAACGACCTCACCGAACTCCCCGAGATACTCGCCGCCGCGCAAAGAACCAGTGGCCCCATCCTCGAACTGGCTGCGGGCTCGGGCCGGATCACTCGTCCGTTGCTGGCGCTGGGGCGCCCCGTGACCGCCGTCGACTCTTCGCCGGAGATGCTCTCCTTGTTGCGCGAAAGAGGAGCTACGCGCGCCTTCAATCCGCGCGCTGCGGCAGTTCGACTGGTTGAGGCCGACATGTCCCGCTTCGAGCCCGACGACGCCTACGGTTGCGTCGTTCTCGGCGCCAGTTCCATCACGCTCCTGGATCCCGTCGGGCGGCATGAACTCTTCCACCGCGTCCGGAAATGCCTGACGCCGGAGGGTCGCTTCCTGCTGACAGTACTTAACGCGGACGGCAATGAAGGCTACGGCGAGGACGGCGGATGGAACGACGGAGGGACCACCGTTTCGACCATCGGCGAGGACTCATTCCTGATCACCGTGGAGAACCGGGATCCGGTCAACGGCGCGCGCAGGGTGACCATGATCCACGTGTGCTTCAACGTGGGAGGCACGTACCGGTCCTCGGCATATACCAGCGAGGTTGCCTTTGTCAGCAATGAACTCATCGAGGAGGAGATCGCCTCCGCGGGGCTCAGGATTTTTGAACGGCGGCCGGTGCGGATCACCAGCCGTGTACCCGGTCAGTACGACGTCGAACTGTGGGTGTGTGGCTGATGAACGCTGATCCTCTCCCCACCCTCGATCCTCTCCGCACTCTTGATCCTGCGCTGGGCCTCGTGTCCGAGTCCACGGTTTACCTTCCCAATGACGTGGGCCTGTGGCGAACGGTTGGGCTGCTCGCAAATACTGAGTCCCGCAGTCTCGCGTCCGCCGTCGGCGCTTTCGACGTCAACCGGCGAGCCTCCCTGACCAGGGGAGCCGGGGAAGCAGTGGAGCGGTTCGCGCTGGTGCCGACGCGGGGGGACTCCGCCCCGTTGGCGGCGTCCGACGGTGTCCCTTGGTATTCGGCTATCGACTTAATCACCGGGGAAACGTCGCGGGTTCCGGCGCCAATGGTGGACTATGCGCCCGCAGCAACTGAGCAGACCACTTGGGGTGCGTCCTTCGATCCCTCGCCGAACGGCGCTGCGTCGGGCCCGTCACAGACGTTCGCGCAAATATCGGGGCTCTCGGAAGTATTGGAGCGGGACGCCTTCCTTGGAGCTTGGCATCAGCAATGCTCACTGAACCGCGTAGACGTTGCGGTCATTCGCGCGGAAGCTCGGCAGGAACCCGGTGCACGAACTCTTGTGTCGTTGCTGGACGCGGCGAACCGGGCCGGCGTCGAACCGATCCTGGCCTTCGTTCCGAATAGCGGGCGTCCGCTGGAAACGGCCGTGTGCATCATCATCGGGGAAGCCGATCACGGACGCTTTGGCGCCGTGGGCATCAAAGCATCGTCGGACCCGATCGCCGCGCTGCGCGGCGCCTTGCAGGAGGGGCTCCAGATCCGCGAATTGTTCCTGGCAAGGAAACAGCCACCAGCTCCCGTCTCCGCAGTGTCCGACGACGAATCACGCGCCGCCTTCTGGACCACCGAGCCGGCGATTGAGCACTTGCGTGGTTGGGCGGAATCGTTCCGGTCGGCGTCGCTTCCGAAAGGTGGCACCGCGCCCGACGTCGAAACGCTGGTGAGCTACCTTACGTCCAGAAAGATTCGCCCGCAGTGGGTGGACCTGACGCACAGGCTTCCGGTGCAGATCCAGCGACTCGGCTGGATTACAGGAAAGGCCGTGTGCTCCGGGGCCATTCCCCTGACTATGGACGAGTCCAAACGTCCGGACCAACCCATCCGCTCCATGCCTCATCCGCTGATATGAAGGCGGCAAAGAATGGTCGCACCGGGGAGAGGGCGAAGCTCGGTGCTGCGCAGTGGCCGGTGCAATTGGCTTCCGCTGCCTCCATTGATGAGCCCCTCCAGGACGGCGGTCCCTGGATAGTTTCCATCAATAGCGTGCCGAAAGCCCGCGTCTCAGCCGACGTCGCGGCCGTTCTGAAGGCCGTGGACGGACGCAAAGATCCCGCACACGTGGCCCAACAGTTGGGCCAGCCGTGGACAGCGGCTGACGTCATGGGTGTGGTTCGCCACTTGGCACACACCGGAATTTTCGACGTCGGCGCTCACCAAGGGACCACGCGGCGGCTCCAGTTCAAAGCACCCTTGACGCTACAGCTGACACTCTTCAACCCTGCTCCCTTTCTGCATTTCCTCCGACCCGGGGCCGCAGCTCTGATTCGCCCGAGTTCAGCAGTCCTCCTCGTAGCGCTCCTGTGTGGCGGCGTCGTCGGAGCTGCAGGTGCAAGCCAGAACATCTGGCGCGTTCTCTCCGAACCGCTTCCCCTTGAGGCGTACATGATGGTGGCCGTGGCAATGTTCGTCTCCACGCTCCTTCACGAACTCGGCCACGGCATGGCTCTCACGTACTTCGGTGGGACCCCGCGGCGCATCGGAATCATGCTGTTCTACTTCTCGCCGGCCTTCTTCTGCGATGTCACTGACGGATGGCGGCTGCGTTCCCGGAGGCAGCGAGTCCTCGTTGCCTTGGCCGGACCTTTTGTCCATCTCTTGCTGGGGAGCGTCGCGCTCGCAGCCCAAGCCCTCCTTGCAGCGTCTTCCGTCAAGGACGCCACCATCCTGTACGGAGTGATCTGTTACGCCGTGGCCATCCTCAACCTGTTCCCGTTCATCAAGCTGGACGGATATGTGGCCCTCATGTCGGCCGTGGACATCCCCCACCTCCGGCAAAAGTCCGTAGAGGCACTCGCTGAACTGGTCAGCCACCGGGTCTTGGGTTCAGCCCCGAGCTTCCGGAGCAAGGGAATCCTTCCGTGGTTCGGGCTGGCAAGTTTCATCTCCGGGATCGCCTTCATGGTTGTTGGCTTCCAACGGCTCGTACCGATCTTCCTCCAACTGGGACTTGCCGGGTATGTGGCCGTGTTCTTGGCCCTGGGCCTGATGGTGGTGCTGGTAGTGAAAGCTGCTGCCCGGTTCTTCCTCTCGGCGGCCAGGCAAGGCAGTCCTCGGTGGCGGCGCTGGGGCGTTCTGGCAGGCACTTTAGCCGTCGGGGCGCTGTTGCTCTTGATCCCTGTCAAACCGGAAACCGTTGCCGGATACACCCTGGTGCATGGCGAACTCCGGATCGTGGTGCCGCTGGAAGCAAGCAATCAGCAGTTAGCTCCCGGGGACCATGTGACCCTGCAATCCCAAGGGATGATCATCCACCGCAACCTCGGCACGGCCACCGTTGGCGACCAGCCGCCGTCGAACTCTACGGCCCCGCTGGAGACGGTGGTGCCCGTCCACTTCGGCAGGACGAGCCTGGCCGTGGCGGCGTACCCGGGCATCCTCACAAATGCTGCGAATCTTCCTGCGTCCGGACGGGCGGTAGTGGCGAACCAGCGGCAAACCACCTTGGCTCAATGGCTCTGGGAGACCGCGGCGGATTCGCCACTGTGGCCGCGCACCGGACAGACGCACCAACCGACGAAAGGGCAGCCATGACCTTCCATGCCACATTCGAGGGGTTCAGTAAGAAGAGAGGGGGACGGTTCGCCGTCGAAAACCTGACCTTCGATGTACTGGCCGGGCAAGTGGTGGGGCTTATCGGCCCCAATGGTGCCGGGAAAAGTACCGCACTCGCGGGTCTGACGGGGCTGCTTGAGGCTACTTCAGGGAGCGCAACCGTTTTTGGAAGCCCATACGGGGCACTCCGCCGGCCGGCCACTAAGGTAGGCGTCAACCTCGACGGAATGGATATTGAGCCAGGGCTTACGGGCCGCCGGCACCTGCGCGTCTGCCAGCTTGCTGCCGGTGTGGACCGAGGAAATGTTGACCGCGTGTTGGAGCAGGTGGGCCTGACGCGCCAAGCACATAAGAAGGTCAAGAATTATTCACTGGGTATGCGCCAGCGGCTCGGAATTGCTTCGGCCATCATTGGTGATCCGCAGCTTTTGGTCCTCGACGAACCCGCCAACGGCCTTGATCCGGAGGGTATCCAGTGGCTCCGGACCTTCCTGAAATCCTTTGCCGCAGCGGGAGGGAGCGTGTTGGTTTCCAGCCACCAACTCATGGAACTTGAGCAGATCGCTGACCACGTGGTCATCCTCAAGCAGAAAACCCTCTTCATGGGATCGCTGGAAGAAGCCGAACTGCTCGGGGGCGGCAGCTTGGAATCCGCATACTTCAAGATCTTGGCGGCCGCCCAGTGAACGCGGACAGTTCATCCCTGTCCGGAGGTGTCCTGACCGAGGGTGTCCTGTCCCGGGGTGTCCGTTCAGAGCTCCTCCGTTATGTCAGCGGGTATTCGGTCCTCGGGGTCCTGGCCTTCAGCGGCTTGGTTCCGTGGTTCGTGGCCAATCTCCTGGGTTGGCCGGACAACTCGGGGGCACTCTCAAGCGCGACCAACGTCCAGACATTCTGGGCGTTGGCGGCGAGTAACGCACCTGTGGCAGGTTTCGCCGGAAGCTACCTGGTGGCGCGGGAGGCTTATTACGGGACCCTCCGGCGGAGCGTGGTGATGTCCGGACTGACACAAGTGTTCGTTGCGAAATACGCTGCCGCGGCGGTGGTAGGACTGACCACGGCCGCAACAGGAGTTCTCCTCTGGGGTGGGAGCATCTTCTTGGCCGTGCCCAGCGAAACGAGCGCCCAGCTCCTGTCTTCCGAGTCTTTGAGTGCAGTGCCCGGATTGCTGGTGGCCTCGCTTTTGAGCTCACTGTGGGGGTGCTCGCTGGGCTGGATCGTCCGGAACTACTACGCGACGGCGTTACTCACCTTGGTGGTTCCGTTCGCCCTTGAGTTGCCGCTGATCGTGAACGAGCCGGGCATTGGCCGGTGGCTCCCCTCCGGGGCGCTGGCGGGCATCTTGTCGCTGCCGCTGGACCACTTGCTGCCGCCGTTCCCGGCTCTCCTGGTTTCTGTTGCCTGGGTGGCCGTTTTGGCAACCTGCGCGGCCCTGGTTGTGAAGGGCAGGGAGGGCTGAATGGGTACAGGAGCCTCGGCCCTTCTTTCGGACCTGCAACGGCCGTGGTTGTGGAAAAGCTCCGTTCTCGGGGTCCTTGTGGTGGCCGCGTTCATGGCACTGCTGGTTGTTGCCTCCGGTTTCGAGGCGAATAATCCGACGCCGGGAACGGTGACGATCCTGCTCGACTCAGCGTTCTCACTCACACTGACCGGAGCCGCCGTCGTAGGCTCTTTCTCCTTTACCCGGGATTTCGGTGCCGGGTGCATCGCCCGGCGGGTGCTCCTGTTTCAACGTGGCGCGGTGTTCACCGGGCGGGCAGCCACAGCAACGCTCGCAACAGGGCTCGGCGGCGGAGCAATTGGTGGCGGTGTTTGGCTGTTCCTATCGGCCACGTCCAAACCAACAGGGCAGGGGATGGGCACCGTGCTGGCGTTCGTATCGATCGCCTGCATCGGCGGCCTCTGGGGATTCTCCTTCGGGTCACTCATTCGCAACCACCTTGTAAGCCTGTTCGTGGTACCGGCCACGCTGGTGCTTCCGGGTTTGCTGCCGGACTCGCTGGAACAGATCCGGCCACTGCTTTTCCCGGTCGAGTCCCTTGCCTGGGCGAAGCAACTGGCCCTCCACATACCGGCGTCGGGGTCTTTGCTGGGAGCTGTGGATTGGCTTCTAATGATCACCACGGCGGCTTGTCTCGTGTTTTCCAAGCGCGACCTCACCTGACAAACTGCCCAACAAATAAAGGAAGTAACTGTGAATCGTAAACCCTTGGTATGGCTTCTGCTGGCGCTGATTTTCGTTTTCTATGCGGCCTACCTGTTTCTCTCAAACACCAACGGGTCACTCTGGTCCACCGTCTCGGGGATTATCTGCATTGTTGCGGCCATTGTTGTGTTTTGGAAATACCTCGTTGAGCAAAAGGCCGATCGAAGTGAGTAGTGGTGGGCCTCGCGTTGCCCAACCGGGAGGCGCAGCGCTACATGTCAGACGGCGGCAATCATGTTAAACCCGGCTGCTCCCGGCCCAGATACGGTTCACTCATGTCGCCGCTCTCCCGCATCGCCCCATGCGGGTTGCCAGGTCTCCTCGAGTTCGATGGGGTCTTGGGAGCCTATTCCGCCAAGGCCACCTAAAATTACTGTCAAATAGGGCTGTGCTACGTTCGAACGCGCTCTTATCATGAAGCTGTGAACGTATTTTTTCCGAAAATGGGAGGTTTGAACCTTATTCGGAGGGGTACGTAAGCAATATGGAGAATAATTTCTCCGATCGGTGCCCGTTGGCATGGGTGGCGCTCCGTGAGGGGTACCAGCGGACGCCTTCCTGAATAGGCAAAATTCAATGAAGGGATGCGTGGCTCAATGAACACACTACTGGTGATTGCCGGTGTCATTGCAATCGTCCTCTTGCTTGTTGGCGGACTCAACCAAGCCCTGAGTTTCCTGCTGTGGGTAGGAATCATCCTGCTTGTGCTGGCCCTCCTTGGCTGGGTTCTGGGACGGGGCCGGTCGCGCGTATGACAACTGATCCAGGCGAGTTAGCTGGCACCGACCAAGTGCACGACGGTATCAAGACGCCGGGACACCCCCTTACGAGGGACTCGGCGACGCCCGAGGTTGGCGGTCAGGTGCCGCCGGTGGGCGGATCCGACGACGACAATTCGGACGCCGTTGACGCCGGACAGAGCACGTCGGCCAGCCCGCCTGGGCCTGCCGAAGAAAAAGACGAACAGACCACGGATGATCGTGGATTGACCACCGAAACCAATCCCACGGATTGACGGTGGGCGGGGAGGCCGCGGCGGGAATTTCCCGGCCGCGGCCTTGCTCTTTGGTGAAACGCCAGTTTGTCAGTATGCTTACTAATATCCATATACACGTTCACCACTTTTGGAAGGGACAGGTCACATGGACGAGAAAAATTCCACACCCGAAGAGGAAGTGGGAGGCTACGGCACCCCCACAGCTGAACAGGAATCAGGCGGGGGCCAAGCACAGCCACGTGTTGAGGAGGATCTCTCCGAAGCAGGCCTGAGCCAAGACAGCCCCGACGGCGAAACCTACCAAACGGGGGCGCCGAACCTGAGCCACCTGGATCCGGAAGACGCTGACAGCGCAGGAGAGCCGGGGGCAGGACGCTTGGGCGGTATTGACGAGCAGACCCAGAGCGAACAAGCATCGCTGCCGGACGGCAGCGGCAACGACCTTCCCGAGGAAAAATCGCCTAACGATGACGGCGAGGATTTCGACGCAGGATAAGGCTGAAAAGCCCTTCGCACCGGCGCGCCACCGGTTAAGCAGCCAGCCGCCTGGCGGGCCCCTTAGAAGCACTGCCGCCAAGAGCAGTGCCGCTAGATATCAGCACCCGAGACTCGATCGAAGGAGCACCCAATATGGCTACGGTCAATAAGTCAATCGAAGTAGACGTCCCTGTATCTGTCGCCTACAACCAGTGGACGCAGTTCGAAACCTTCCCTGAGTTCATGAACGGCGTTGAGTCCGTGGAGCAGATCGATGAGACTGCACTGCATTTCTCAACCAACGTGGGCGGCGTGAAGCGCGAGTACAACGCCCAGATCGTTGAGCAGGTCCCGGACTCCTTGGTGAGTTGGGCAAGCGTGGACGGCCCTCGAAACGGTGGCACCGTGAGCTTCGAACCCCTGGACGGGGGTAGGACGCGGGTCAACGTGGAGATCATTTGGGAGCCTGAGACGCTCACCGAAAAGGCCGGTTCCGCTCTCGGCGTCGACGGCATGCGCGTGGGCGCCGACCTCGATAAGTTCAAGAAGTTCATTGAGGTACAAGGCCGCGAAACCGGTGCTTGGCGCGGCACGGTGTCCGGCGGCGACGTCGAAGATACCGGCGTGGAGGTCAACCACATGCAGGCTGTCGACGGCGACTTCGGCCCCAGCGGCGTGCCCACCGCCATTGGGATGCCTTCGACGGATCCGGACCTCGCCGCGCCTGCAGCCGAGGACGGATTCGTAGACCCTGCCCGGCCCCACGACTTGTAAGGTCTTGCAGACCTGATCGCAGTGATTCACCGAGGTAGACGTCAGGGCCGGCCACCACTATTGGGGGCTGGCCCTGACTGCTTTAACAGAGGAAATTAACAGGTAGACAACTGCAGTACTGCACCAAGGAGGGCCCACTGCCATGGCAACGTCCAGCCACGTGGAAACTGAGCAGAAGTTCGACGTCGACGCGGCTACGCCGCTTCCGGCGCTTGGAAGGATCGACGGCGTCGAGCGAGTGGGTGATCCGGCCGTCCACACCTTGGAAGCGATCTACTTTGACACGCGGGACATGGCGCTTGCCCGACGCCGGATCACGCTGCGGCGGCGCACCGGCGGGCCCGACTCCGGTTGGCACCTCAAGCTCCCGTTACCTTCAGGGGATCGTCGGGAAGTCCACGCCCCATTAGGCCGCGCGGACGCCGTGCCGGAAGAACTTGCCCATCGGGTCCTCGCATACACGCGGGGCAAGGAGTTGGCGCCGATTGCAACCCTCACCACACAACGCACCACCTATGCCCTGTACGGAGCCGACGGCCACCGCGTTGCCGACTTTATGGACGACCACGTCCGCGCAGGCGTTCCCAATGGCGCTCACGATCACCAACCCGGAGCTAAGATTTCCTGGCGGGAATGGGAAGTCGAGCTGGCCGCCGACGGCACGGGCAAGAAGGCCGCCCGGGCATTCCTCGACGCCGTTACCGGACCCCTCGCCGAGGCGGGCGCGATTCCAAGTGCCAGAACGTCCAAGCTCGCAACCACATTGGGACAGTCATGGCCCCGGCCACAAGGCGCGGGGCGGGAGGTTCCCAGCCCGGCCGGTCCCGCGGTCGTTCCCGTCCTCCACTACCTGGAAGCCCAAGTTGCGCAGCTGCTCACCCAGGACGTGGACGTACGGCAGGGCCGCGACGACTCCGTGCACCAGATGCGATCGCTGACCCGGCGCATTCGCTCGGTCCTTCAAACGTACAACAAGCTTTTCCTCCCTTCCCCGGTGAGCGATCTCGAGGCCGAGCTGAAGTCCCTGGCTAAAGTCCTGGGCCGTTTCCGCGACGCGGAGGTACTCCACGAGCGGTTCCAGCGGGACATCGACGCACTTCCAGGCGAGCTGCTGCTGGGCCCGGTGCGGGATGACCTGAATGAGCGCATGGCCGTCCGAACTGACACGGCCATGGCGGGAATCCGCGCACGCTTGGACAGCCACCGCTACTTCAAGCTTTTGGATGACCTTGACGCGTTCCTGG
This sequence comes from Arthrobacter sp. efr-133-TYG-104, assembly GCF_030208915.1. Classification (NCBI taxonomy): domain Bacteria; kingdom Bacillati; phylum Actinomycetota; class Actinomycetes; order Micrococcales; family Micrococcaceae; genus Arthrobacter; species Arthrobacter sp. efr-133-TYG-104. The sequence goes on along the minus strand of NZ_JARVTA010000005.1, from coordinate 47,604 downwards.
ATACGCCGCCGGTTGCTCCCAAAGGCGCGACGCCGGCCCGCAAGACTACTGCGGCGCGCGTCAACAAGGCCGCCAAACGGCTTGCTAAACGGCACCGGGCAGCGGTGGGGGCCGCCGTCGGGCCTGAACGCGATAAGGCCTTCCACAACGTCCGCAAGGCGGCGAAAAAGCTGAGGTTTGCCGCTGCCGCCGCTGAAAGCGTTCATGGAAAACGTGCAGGGAAAATGGCCAAGACTGCGCACACTGTCCAGTCGATCCTGGGCCAACACCAAGACAGCGCGATGTTGCGGGCCGAACTGCTCGCGCTGGGTTCGGCACCAGACGCCGGGGCCAGTGCATTCACCTACGGTGTGCTTCACGGCGTCGAACGCAGGGCCGCTGATGCCGCCCAACAGGACTACTTGCGCCGTGGAAAGAAAGCTCGGAAACTCAGGTTGAAGAAGTCCAAAGGCTAGCTGGCAAGGTTCAATCTCCCGTTGGGCAACTTCCCTAGTTGCCCACAGCAACCAGACGTAAACTGGCCTTCGGTCCACACACGCTATGGGAGATCCGATGCTTTGGAATGTTCTTGTCCGCTTCCTCAGGCCACACCAACGGCTCCTGATCGCGGTGGTCGTTTTCCAGTTGGCGCAGTCGATCGCGTCCCTGTACTTGCCCACGCTTAATGCCGACATCATCGATCACGGCGTTGCCACCGGAGACACGGACTACATCCTCCGCACAGGTGGCCTCATGCTGCTCATCACGTTGCTTCAGGTTGCCTGCGCTGTGGTGGCTGTTTACTTCGGAGCGAAGGCCGCCATGGGGATGGGCCGCGATCTCCGGGACGCCATCTTTACCCGGGTAGGCGAGTTCTCCGAGCAGGAGGTCACCAAGTTCGGGGCCGCATCCCTGATAACCCGCTCCACCAACGATGTTCAGCAAGTCCAGCAGCTCGTGCTGATGTCCTGCACCTTGATGGTCGCCGCCCCGATGCTCAGCATTGGCGGGGTCATCATGGCGGTCCGGCAGGACGCCCAACTGTCGTGGCTTATTGCGGTATGCGTACCGGTCCTTTTGGTTGCGGTGGGGCTGATCGTCACCCGGATGGTCCCCCTCTTCCGCAAAATGCAGGTCAGGATCGACGCCGTGAACCGCGTCCTGCGCGAGCAACTGACCGGTATCCGCGTGGTCCGGGCGTTCGTCCGGGAAGACATGGAAACTGAACGCTTCGCCGGCGCCAACCGTGACGTCACCGACGTCGCCTTGCGGGCCGGGCGGTTGATGTCATTGATGTTCCCGGTGGTCATGTTGGTGATGAACGTTTCCAGCGTGGCGGTGATTTGGTTCGGTTCCTTCCGGATCGAGGACGGCTCCATGCAAGTGGGCACCCTGATCGCGTTCCTGAGCTACCTGATGCAGATCCTTATGTCGGTCATGATGGCAACGTTCATGGCCGTCATGATCCCGCGCGCATCCGTGTCCGCCGACCGCATCGGCGAGGTGCTCAACACCAGCTCCAGCGTGCAACCGCCGTCGAACCCCGTTATCTTCCCCGGCGCCCGGCGTGGCGAACTGCGGATGCACGACGTCGGTTTCGCCTACCCGGGGGCCGAGCAGCCGGTGCTCAGCGGGGTGTCCTTCACCGCCGCCGCCGGCCAGACGACGGCGATCATCGGCAGCACCGGAGCGGGCAAAACAACCCTCGTGAACCTGATGCCACGCTTATTCGACGCCACGTCAGGCTCGGTACAGATGGACGGTGTGGATATCCGTGAACTGAAGCCTGACTTGCTGTGGGGGCACATCGGGTTGGTCCCGCAAAAGCCCTACCTCTTCTCCGGAACGGTGCGGAGCAACCTTCAGTACGGCAAGCCCGACGCCACTGAGGACGAGCTTTGGCAAGCACTGCGGGTAGCCCAGGCCGAAGATTTCGTGCGGGAAATGGAGGGCGGCCTGGATGCCCCCATCGCCCAAGGCGGCACCAACGTCTCGGGAGGCCAGCGGCAACGGTTGGCGATCGCGCGGGCGTTGGTAAAGCGGCCTGAGCTCTACATCTTCGACGACTCGTTCTCGTCCTTGGACACCGCGACGGACGCACGGCTCCGCCAAGCCCTCAAACACCACATCAACGGTGCCACCATGGTGATCATCGCCCAGCGCGTCTCCAGTATTGCGGACGCCGACCAGATATTAGTGCTCGACGGCGGCAGGATCGTTGGGCAAGGAACGCACGACGAGTTGCTGGATACGTCAGGGACGTACCGGGAAATCGTCTCCTCACAACTTGCAGCGGAGGAAGCAGCATGAGCGGCGTTGCAGCAGGTTCCCGGGGCCCCGGCCGGCCGCCAATGGGTCCGGGCCGCGGCGGACCATTTGCCGGTATGAACATCCCGGCGGAGAAGGCCTCGAACTTCGGCGCGTCCGCCCGTAGGTTGCTCGGCACGTTGCGGCCCGAGCGCATGTGGTTGACCTTGGTGCTCCTCTTTGCCCTGGTCAGTGTGACGCTGTCCGTGATAGGGCCACGGATGCTCGGCCAAGGCACCAACCTGATCTTCGCCGGCATTGTGTCCAAGCAACTGCCCGCCGGTGTCACCAAAGAACAAGTGGTGGCGGGACTTCGCGCATCCGGGGACAACAGCAAGGCCGATATGTTGAACGCCATGACGCTGACCCCCGGCGCCGGCATCGATTTTGGTGCTTTGTCCTCGGTGCTTCTGTGGGTGTTGTGCCTGTACATTCTGGCCGCAGCGTTCGGTTGGCTGCAGGCATACGTGCTCAACGGCGTCGTGCAGCGGACCGTCTACCGCCTGCGTGAGCGGATCGAAGCGAAGATCCACCGCCTCCCGTTGCGTTACTTCGACTCCATCCAGCGCGGTGAGCTGTTGAGCCGCGTCACCAATGATGTGGACAACATTTCGCAAAGCCTCCAGCAATCAATCAGCCAGGCGGTTTCGTCGCTGCTGACGGTGCTCGGGGTGTTGGTGATGATGCTGGTGCTATCGCCCTTGCTGGCTGTGATCGCTTTGGTCACCATTCCCTTGACCCTGGGCACCACGTTGCTGATTGCCAAGCGCTCCCAGAAAATGTTCGTTGCGCAATGGAAAAACACCGGGCAACTCAACGGGCAAATTGAAGAAACATATACCGGGCATGCCCTCGTGAAGGTTTTTGGCCGCCAAAATGAGGTGCAGGAAAAGTTCCGGACCAAGAACGAAGAACTGTACCAAGCGAGCTTCGGGGCGCAATTCGTCAGCGGGCTGATTATGCCCGCCATGACATTCATCGGGAACCTGGTTTATGTCGGAATCGCGGTGGTGGGCGGCCTGCAAGTGGCCTCCGGCGCGATGCAGTTGGGTGATGTCCAAGCTTTCATCCAGTACTCGCGGCAATTCACCCAGCCGTTGGCGCAGCTCGGCTCCATGGCTAACATGCTGCAGTCCGGGGTTGCCTCGGCCGAGCGCGTCTTTGAACTGCTCGACGAGGAAGAAGAATCCACCGAGCCGGCCCCGGTACAGCGTTCGGGTGCGGCGCGTGGACGGCTGGTCTTTGAGAACGTGTCATTCCGGTACTCGCCGGACAAGCCCCTGATCTCGGACCTCAGCTTGGTCGCCGAGCCAGGGCAGAGCATTGCGATCGTGGGCCCTACCGGTGCCGGCAAGACCACCCTGGTGAATCTCATGATGCGTTTTTACGATCTGGACGGCGGCCGGATAACGCTCGACGGCGTGGATATCGCCACGATGTCCCGGCAGGAGTTGCGTTCCCGGATGGGCATGGTCCTGCAGGACACCTGGCTCTTCGGCGGGACTATCCGCGACAACATTGCGTACGGTCGTCCCACCGCGTCCGGGGCGGAGATCCTCGAGGCCGCAGAGGCCACGTACGTTGACCGTTTTGTGCGGTCCCTTCCCGAAGGCTACGACACAGTGCTCGACGACGAGGGCGGGAACGTCTCTGCGGGCGAGAAGCAGTTGCTTACCATTGCCCGGGCGTTCCTGTCCCAGCCGTCCGTGTTGATCCTGGACGAGGCGACCAGCTCGGTGGACACCCGGACGGAGGTCTTGGTGCAGAAAGCCATGAACGCGTTGCGCTCGGACAGGACCAGCTTCGTCATCGCGCACCGGCTCTCCACCATCCGGGACGCCGATCTCATCCTGGTCATTGAGGCGGGGCAGATCGTTGAGCAGGGGACCCACTCGGAGTTGCTGGCAGCGGGCGGGGCGTACTCCCGGCTGTACGAGGCCCAGTTCGCGGCGCCGGCTGCGGAGGTCTGAGCAGGTCCTAGCGGGTGAGCAGGTCTGAGCAGGCTTTAGTGTGCCCGCAGGATCCGCTAGGGGAGCCGCGAGGGCCTTAGCACCTTCGCCTCGCCAGCTTTCCCGGGGTCCAGGGGGACCGGGCTGACCAACACAGCGGGTCCCCGATGGAGCAGCCCGCCGGAAACCACTTGGCAGCGCACGCCTCCACGCCCACGCATCGCCTTGTGGGCGCCCGGTGCGAGCATCTGGTCCATCCATGCGCAAGGATGGGCCGGGCGTCCTGCTTTGAGCCGCACGACGTCCCCGCCGCACTCCAGTGTGAACTCAAGCCCCAGCAGTGGGGTCAGCTCGGCACCTCGCAGGACCACATTGCGGCGCGTTATTAGCGGATCGAAAGGGCCAGCCCCGAGCTCAGCGGCAAGGGCTTCGAGCGATTCGACGGCGAACACTGTCACCGCTGCGTCCATGTGAGCGGCTTTCCCGAAGAACCGGTCACCAACGATCCCCTTGCCTGAGACCAATTGCGCGCTTTCGGCATCAGTGGTGGGGACGTTGGCCGCCCCTTTCTTGGCGCGTCCAAAGTAAGCGTGTGCCGGGGAGACCAGGAGGTGCAGCACCTCGACGTCGTACCTGTAGTCAGTGGTCATCCTTCAACGCTAGCCCCCAGCAGCCCGGTGCCGGTACCGGTGGCCCGTCCTATTAGGAACCTTAGCGTCCTGTTAGGAACCTTAGCCAGACGATCCTTCACCGAGGCGTCGGATCAGGGCGTCCACAATGGGCAGTTGGCCTTTGACGAGCTTGGTCCGTGCCACACTCTCTTCAACCCATCTGGCGTCGTCGATCTCGGGGAAGTCCTTAATGGCCCCGGATCCCTTGGGCCATTCCATAGGGAAAGTGTTGCTGACGATCTTTTGCGGTTGGAAGTCTCCGGCTTCAGCCGCGAACGCAGTAATGAGCTTTCCTGAGGGCTGCCGGAAAACACCCAGCAACTCGTAGTTGGCCGGTGGGGGAGGAGAGCCTATTTCTTCCGTGAATTCGCGGTGCGCGGCAGCCAACGCGTCTTCGTCCTCAGTAAATTCACCTTTGGGGATGGACCAGGCATGGTCATCCTTACGGGCCCAGAAAGGGCCGCCCATGTGGGCTATCCAGAGCTCCAATTGCCCGGACGCATTGTGCCGGAACAGGAGTATGCCAGCGCTGCGAATAGTGATGTGCCCTCCCGGATAAAAGTGTGTCGTGCGCCAGAGCCTGCACACGTCAAGGCTACTCCCGGGCAGGGGGCCGTTATCGAATTGATGATGTAAAAGTGAGTTTCCTTTCTCATTTTGCTTCCGGCGGCTCCCTGCCTCATTCATAATCGAGGGGTTGTACGTTCTGTGGGGGGGAACGTCGTTGCGGACTCCGGCAACTGCTGGGGACGTTTCCGGGCACGTCAGCAGGAGGACAGCTATGGCGTTATCAGTGGGCCGCCATTCACGTGGTGGAAGAAAAGCCATGGGTCTGGCCGTCATGATGGCCGTAGGTTTATCAATGTTCGCAGGGATAGCCCCGTCGAACGCTGCGGGCAACCTCCCTATGGTTCAAGATCCCGGCCCAGTAGGTAGCTTCGCCTGGAAAGGGTTCAACTGGCAGAAGCGTTTTTGGGGCGGGGCGCCCATGTACAACGGCAGCTGGGATGCAAACAACGTCACCGCTCCGGATTCCAATGGGTACGTGAAGCTCGGCATCAGCAACCCCACCGGAAATGCCCCGGTAGGGGCGGAGCTCCAGTCCACGCGTCAGGGCTTCGGCTACGGCACGTACAGCACAACGGTGGAGAAGGACATCAGCTCGCTTCAGAAGGAGGCGGTCTGGGGTTGCCTGTTTACCTACGATCCGGCAGCCGCGCCCGGATATACCGAGATCGACCTTTGCGAAGCCTCCGCATGGGGTGGCGGAGCTGCCTACGGGCAGAGCTGGCCGGTCACCCAAGGCCACGGATATTGGTTCGATGCCACGCTGCCCCCGGGGCAGGGAAACAACACCGTGACGTTTGGTGTTACCAGCGCTCCGATCCTGACGCACCGGATGGTGTGGGAACCGGGCAAGCTGACCTTCGAGACCTATGCCGGCGAGGGCTATAGCGGACCGCTTCTGAAAAGGACTGTCCTCGAAGGCTCCACGGTTCCGGTTCCGGCCAAGGAACAGATCCACTTCAACCTATGGGTAACCGGTGGTGGCGGGGGAGACCCGGCCCACGTTGCTCCTGAGTCGGTCACCGTCCGTGATTTCTCCTTTGTTCCCGGCATTCCGTTGACCGCGCCGAACCCCACCGTTTCCGGAACGGCCGCCGTCGGATCGACCCTGACGGCGACACCAGGGACCTGGACCTCCGGAACCACCCTGAGCTACCAGTGGTTCCGGAACGGCACCGCTATTTCCGGAGCCACCGCCTCCACTCGCGTCCTGGCTGCCGCGGACCAAGGCGCTACCCTCACCGTCCAGGTGACCGGCACCCAAACGGGCTACGCAACCACCACCAAGGAATCGAGTCCGACTGCCACTATCGCAGCAGGCACCCTGGTGGCGCCCGTTCCAACCATCACCGGAACACCCACCGTAGGATCGACGCTCACAGCCAACCCGGGCACGTGGACCTCCGGTGCCGCGCTGACCTATCAGTGGTACCGGTCCGGAGTGGCCATCACCGGGGCAACAGCAAAGACGTACACGCTGGTGGCCGCCGATCAGGCAAACGCCATGAGCGTCAGAGTGACGGGCACCAAAGCCGGGTACACGACAGTTTCAAGGACATCGGCGAGCACGGGGCCCGTCTCGTAGCCGCGGTTAGTCTCTCCGGGCCCGGACGGGAACAATGCGCTTGATGGCAAGGCCAAGGGCCAGCATGGCGAAGGCTGCGAGGGCCAACCAGAAGAGGCTTCCTGCCCCGGTCATGGCGAGTGTGCCGGTTCCGGCGGCGATGGTTGCTGAGAAGGGGGCTACTGGATTGCTGTACATGAATCGATTACCAGGTTTTCTTTCGGTTGAGTGCTGAGTCCAGGTACGCCTTGGCGTGGACTGCTTGGAGAAAAGTGTCGATGACGGTTTCGAACATGGTGGCGGCCAGCAGCATGTACCTCCAGCCGCGGAGCCGCACGGTGACGATGCGTTCCACGATGAAGACGCCGGTGACTGCCATCCAGAAGGGCCGGAGGTTCAATCCCATTCCGGTCACCAAGGCAAAGATGATGGAACCGAAATAGGCCAACGTCACCAGGACGCCGATCATGGAGAGGAACTGCCGCCCCCAGTAGGGCCGGGTGACTTTGGTCCATCCGTACTGCACGCAGTTCTCCACCGCGCCGCGCTTCCAACGGAGCCGTTGGGCCCACAGTTCACGCCAGGTGGGCATGACCTCGGTGACGAGCGTGCAGTTGGAAGGTGACGCAATCCTGTACCCCAGGGTCAGCAGGGCGAAGGATAGTTCGTTGTCTTCGGTCAGTACGGAGGTGTCGTAAACGCCGCCCTTGCCGTTGCCCGGGGGGAGTGTTCCCGCCAACCGGGCGGCAACGACGGCGCGCAGGGTCTTAACCCGGAAGAGGGCCGCGGTTCCGGTCACTACCAAGCACCTGCCGTGGAGGCGCTTGACGTCGCGTGCGTAGCGGGCGTACTCGTTGCGTTGCAGGTGGCCTACGAAACCGCCGCCGGGACCGCCGCTGAATACCCCGCCCACTGCGCCAAGCAGGTCGTCGGCGAGCAGGTGGGCGGTTGCGTTGTGGATGAAGTCGACGGCGAGCTGGGAGTCGGCGTCCTGTACCAGGATCAACTCTTCGGGGTCGGCGTCGGGTAGCAAGGCGCTGAGGGCGAAGTTCAAGGCGCCGGCCTTCTTATCCTTGTTGCCGACGGTGCGGATGACCTCAGCGCCCTGCGCAACGGCCAGCTCCTCGGTGTCGTCCGTGCAGTTGTCCGCCACCACGATGACCCTGTCCGGGCGCCGGGTTTGGTTGTTCAAGGAAACGAGTGTCTCGGTGATACCCGCGGATTCATTGTGTGCCGGGACCAGGACTGTGACTACTCCGCCGGGGGCACAGTGGGATCCCCGGGGCACTGCGGACGTGTCGGAGTCCGGTGGCTGCGGCGTGATGAGCGCGGAGATCGGATCCTCCCTTCGAGTCTTGAAGTGTTGTCTCACTTAGACTCGCAACGCGACCGCAAGGAATACGCGAGGAAACCGTCAAGGAACACTCAAGGTTGGCTCAGGACTGGAGGAATGCCGCTTAACTGCAAGAGGACGACGCCGGTTGGTTACGGCGTCGTCCTCTTGGGTGTGGTCTGGGCTGCTTAGCGGCTCAAGCTGACCGTGAAGGTCTTCGGCCCGCTGAGGGTCACTGCGATGCCGCAGTTTTCCGCCGCTGCGCGGTGGGATAGGGACTGGACGGCGGCATCGATGGTGTGGTCGATGGCAGACTTGTCCCAGATTTTTAGCGTGATGGAGTCAGTATGTGTCGTCATTGTCAGTACTTTCACTCAGGCCGTTATCAGCCCCAAGCTTCTTTGCAGGGGCTGCATCCTCGTCGGTGAGGACTGCTGATTCAGCTTGTACGGGAACAAGTTCCCTCATTCATGGTTCATGCTGCCCACCATCATTGACAAGCCAAATCGGTCAAGTGTGACCTATTGCACGCTCCTGGTTACTCCATGTAACCCATCGAACTAGCCCACGTGGACCCACGGACGCCGGCTGAGTTCCGGTTCGGCTTCCCGCAGGACCTCGCGGGTCACCGGCGCAATCTCGCCCTCGCCCAGGAAAAGGAACCGGAGGAGATTGGTGATGGGATTCCCTTCAGTCCAACGGAAGTAGACGTGCGGCATCAAGCCGGTGACGTCCCTGATATGCAACAGGACCGAGGCGATGGTGTTCGGTATGACAGGACCGTGGACTTCCAAGATGCGATAGCCGTGGCGCTCGATGCCGCGCACCTGGAGCTCGGTTTCAAAGTCCGAAGTGTCATCAAGCACCACCTCGAGGAACAGAGCCCGGTAGTTCAAGGGCAGATGGCTGACCTCGATCGCTGAGGTGAGCTTCTCCCGGTAGGCCTCTGCCGTCAGCCGGCGCGGTTCGTGGGCGATGATGCGGATGGGACCGTCGTCGTCGTCGAACATGAACTCAAGGGCCGCACTGTCCATGTGCACGTGCGTGGCGTGAAGTTCGAACGAACGCCGCACCCGCGAAAGCAGGGAAATGGCGATAATGCCTGCGATGAAGATGGCCGCGATCCTGATCCCCTCGGGCCGCTCGATGATGTTCGCAACCGTGGTGTAGCCGAACACAGCCGTAATGACGCCGAAGGCGACAGCGCGCTTCTGCTGGTGGTGACGCCGCGCCGAGAGCGTGACGGCCAGCGCTGCGGAGGTCATGAGCACCAGCACGCCCGTTGCGTAGGCGCCACCTTGGGCGTCGACGTCGGCATTGAACAGGAACGTGATGGTGAAGCCAACCAAAGTGAAGACCAACACCAGGGGCCGTACTGCCCTGGCCCACGCCGGAGCCATCCCGTAACGGGGAAGGTACCGGGGGACGAGGTTGAGCAGGCCTGCCATCGCTGAGGCACCTGCAAACCAGAGGATGCCAATGGAACTGATATCGTATGCCGTGCCGAACCCGAGTCCCAGATACTGATGGGCGAGGAACGCAAGAGCCCTGCCGTTGGCCTGGCCGCCGGCCTCGAACTCCTGCTGGGGGATCAGCACCACTGTGGTGAAGCTGGACGTGATCAGGAAGCTGCTCATGATGACCGCAGCCGTGGTCAGCATGCGCCGCGTCCCTTTGATGCGACCGGTGGGGCGTTCTTCGGTGTCGTCATCCGCGCCGCGCACCTGCGGCATCACGGCAACACCTGTCTCGAAACCGGAGAGGCCCAACGCCAGCTTGGGGAAAACGAGGAGGGCAATCGCCACAGCCATTAACGGGTTGCCGTGGGAGGTCCACAAGAGTTGCCACCAGTTTGCCACCGCGATGGGATGCCCGATGACTTCCAGTAGGGCCGTGCCCACCACCACAACGTTCAAGCTGAGGTAGAGGACCACCAGGACCACGGCCACGCCCATGGCTTCTTTGAATCCGCGCAGGAACACCGCGGCCAATAGCGCTAGGAGGATCAGGGTGACGGTGACGTTTTGCCCCTGCATCCACGAGGGCATGACCGGATTCTGGATCAGGTGGGCGGTGGCGTCGGCGGCCGACAGCGTCATGGTGATCATGAAATCGGTGGCCGCGAAACCGAGGAGGACGAGCACCAGCAGCTTGCCGCCCCAGCGGGGAAGCAGCCGCTCGAGCATGGCGATGGAACCCTCGCCGCGGGGGGACTCCCCGGCCACACGGCGATACACAGGCAAAGCCCCAAGGAGGGTGACGGCGACTAGCACGATCGTGGCCAGCGGGGAGATCACCCCGGCTGCCAGTGCCGCGATGGCAGGTTGATAACCAAGGGTTGAAAAGTAGTCCACGCCGGTCAGGCACATCACCTGCCACCAGGCGTGCTTCTTCTCATGGGTGGCGCTGACACCACCTGGTCCTTGATGGCGGCCTTTGCTGTCCTGGAGGCCGAAGAGCAGCCACGTCCGGAAGGAACTTGATCCCTTGGGCTTGGGGGCCGACGGGTCTGCCGGCGTTCTGCTGAGGGTGGTCATGGCGTCCTCCTTGGATGAGGCTCATCACTGTGAGCTGAACATAGCACCGGCGCCGCTGTTGGCAGCCTGCCTCGGGCAATTTTTGACGATTCCTTTACGCGGTCTGAGGGTCGACGGCGGTGCGGCGGGGTTGGGCTGGGCGGTGAGGCGGGGTTAGTGCGGGGCAGACGAGAGCCGTCCGGCCCCGGTGGGGCCGGACGGAAGATGTTGCGTGACTTAGTGCTGCCCGAGAGTGCCGCCCAAAGGAGGTATCGCACCCGAAGCCGGCTTGTCGCCGTCGCGCTCGGCTGCACTCTTGGTATCGCTCTCAGCTGTCTCGTCCGAATCGCCCTCGACATCTGCCAGCCCGTTCGTTTGATCGAACAAGTGGCTGACCGGGTCCACGAGCGGTGTTTCCGTCGACTGGTCCGTCGCGTTGTCTGGCTGCCGGTGCCGGCCCTCTGACTCGTTGGCTTCCGTGCTCACGATGCCCTCCTTCTCTGGTGTAATAATCAGGATACTTACATTATTGAGGGTAAAGGGGCGCAAGGGTAGGCCTAGGCTGCCGCTTCTTAACTTGGGAAGGACCGTCCGAGTCAAAGTGCGAAATACTGGTGCCAGGACCCGATCCTGTGAGTTGAGACTGCCCTCCGAGGAGGTGATGGGGCATGGATCCGGACAACAATGCCTTTAGGCGCAAATTGGAGCGAAGCGCTGAATTGCGTGCCGTGCGGTCTTGGGGAGGAAGTGCCCAGGAGGACGCGGAGATCGAAGCCGCGGATGCGCAGGAGCGCGAAAAACGTCGGAAGGTGGACGACGCGGCCCGGGTTGAGTACTTGGTCCGCGACGCAATGGCCCAAGGCAAGTTCGACAACTTGAAGTATGCCGGCAAGCCAATACCTGGACTCGGGGAGCGCTACGACCCTGACTGGTGGGTCAAGGGGCTCATCCAGCGTGAACAACTGAGTGGGATCGGGCCACCGGCCATTCTGTTGCGCATCGAGGATGCTGAACTTGACGCGAAGCTGGACCAGCAATACACCGAGGGGCAAGTCAGGGAGACGCTGGAAGATTTCAACAAGCGCGTCATCGAGGCCCGCAGGCAGCTGCAGGGTGGTCCCCCGGTGATCACCAAGCTCCGCGATGTTGACGCCGAGCTTGAAAGATGGCGGGAGCGCAGGGCCGCGTCAGCCCCGCCGGAGCCGGATCTTCCAACGGAAACCAAACGAACGTGGTGGCACCGCCTCTGGAACGGGTTGGGCTAGGGCACTCGCGGCACTAGGGGACTCGCGTCATCGGGCGAAGCTGTCTTCTTTGACCTTGACGGTCGACGGCTCCTCGTGCTCCGGCTTTCGGCGGAGGAGCGAATAGAGATGTGCATGCTGCTGCCGGAAGTGGCCGTGGGCGGTGAGGCCGAATTCGTAGGCCGATTCGGCATGTTGCGTGAGGTCAACCCCGGTGACTTCGTGCTCGTGGGTGACTCGGAAGCCGATGGTCTTGTGGATGGCCAGCCCGATCACGAGCGTGCCCAGTCCGGACAGTGCCATGGTGATGAGGACTGCAACCGTCTGTGCCACGAGTTGCTGGGGGCCGCCGCCGTAGAGGATGCCACCGCCGTGGCCGCCTTGCGGAAGTGCGATGAAACCGAGCGAAAGCGTCCCGATGATGCCCGCACCGAAGTGCACTCCCACAACATCAAGGGAATCATCGAAGCCGAACTTGAACTTCAGATCCACAAATACGGCGCAGGCGGCACCAGCCACGAGACCGAGAGCCAGCGCGGCCAGGGGGCTGATATTGGCACACGAGGGGGTGATCGCCACCAATCCCGCGACCACACCCGACGCTGCACCGAGGGAAGTGGGGTGCCCGTGGCGGATCTTCTCGGTGACGAGCCAGCTCAGCATGGCAGCAGCCGGTGCCACCAGTGTGTTGACCCAGATCAGGCCTGCCTGCTCAACGGTGGTTGCCGCGCCGCCGTTGAAGCCGAACCATCCGAACCAGAGAATGGCGGCCCCGATCATGATGAAAGGGATGTTGTGGGGCCGGTGGTTGGGATCCTTGGCGAACCCGTGGCGCTTTCCCACGATCAAGGCGAGGACAAAAGCGGCTGTTCCGGAGCTCACTTCAACAACTGCGCCACCTGCGAAGTCGATGACCTGGCCGAAGACGCGACTTACAGCGCCACCAGCACTCATGAGGCCACCGCCCCAAATCATGTAAGCAAGGGGGCAGTAGACCACCGTCACCCAGATGGGCACGAAGAGAGCCCAAGCACTGAACTTGGTGCGGTCCGCGATCGCGCCGCTGATGAGGGCAACGGTGATAATCGCGAAGGTTGCGGCGAAAACTACTTTGAGGAGATCCGGGGAGCCGATGAGGTCCTGGAGGCCAAAGTGCGTGAAGGGGTTGCCGAACAAGCCTAGGAAGCCGTCTCCGGTGGTCATCGAGTAGCCCCAGAGGACCCACATCACTCCAACAATGCCTGCCGAGATGAAGCTCATCATGATCATGTTCAGGGCTGCCTTGGCGCGGGTCATGCCGCCATAGAAAAGGCCCAGTCCGGGTGTCATGAATAGCACCATCGCCGATGACAACATCAGCCAGACTTGTTGCGCAGAGATCTCCACCTGCGTTCCCTCCTGATCGGCCTGTCCAAAAGGGCCTCAGTTACCGGCCCGCGCTACCCCCGGGTTCAATACTCGGTGAGCTTTGTTTCCGGCTCAGGAGGGCTAAGTTGCGGGTACGTTACAGAAATCGCGCTTGCGTGAAGTTCGCGTAACCGTCGTGTTTCGAAATTGTTAACGGCGCTTCTCGTGAGGGCCGGCAGGGTAGCCTCCGCGTCGGCTGGCAACGATGATCGCCAAGGAGACGGCGGTGGGGACGGCAGCAGCCAACGGCACCAGTTGCGCTCCAAGGGTAGTAAGGGCGAAGGCGCCGTATCCTGCGCCCACGGCGATGCCCAACTGGATGGTGACCACGGTGAGGCCGTTGGCCGCATCCTTGTGTTCCCCGCCGGCACGCAAGATAGCCGCTTGGTTATAGATACCTATTGCCCCGAACGCGATTCCCCACACCGTCATCAGCCCGAACGCGCCCACCCAGGTCCCGCCAAGCACGGGCAACACTGCGAAGGCAAGCAAAAGAAGCACGACGGCGGCAATCACCGAGGTTCTGGGGCGGGAATCAGCAGTCATGCCGGCGATCCAAATGCCCACCAAGCTGGCTACTCCCACCACGGACAAAGAGATGCTGGTGGCCGACTCAGGCAAGCCCGAGGCCAGGAGGAATGGCGCAACGTAGGTGAAGAGGGTGAAGTGGGCCAGCAGCAGGAGTGGCCAGGCGGTAGCTACCGCCACCACTCCGGGCAATTTCAACGCAGCCCGGAGCGAAGGAGCCTTGGTGTTATGTGCGTCGTGGGCGGCTGGCAGGAGCCAGAACGCCAGGAATGCCAAAAGGGCGCCAACTCCGGCGAGAACAAGGAACGAGGTCCGCCAGGTCAGGACATTTCCCATGAGCGTCCCGATGGGTGCGCCTACGGCCAGAGCGATGCTGTTTCCGCTAAAGACGACCGCCCTGGCCTTTCCCACGGAGTGGGCTGGAACTATGCGTGCAACGTACGGGGCCATGCTGGACCACAGCATTCCGTGTGCAACCCCACCCAAGAGCCTTGCGCCAACGGCCCAACCCAGCGAGGGACTGAACGCCAACAGGATGTTACTGACGGCGAAGGCCAGAACCGTGACAATCAGGAGTGTCTTCCGTGGAACGCGGCCAGCCAGGAGCCGGGACAGTGGGAGGGCGGTGAAAACGATGATTGCTGCGTAGGCGGCGGTGAGTGACCCCACCGCTGATTCCTCCACGCCGAGGTCGCGGCTGATTTGGGGCAGCAGGCCGGAGGGAAGCAGTTCGGTAGTGACCGCTGTGAACCCTGCGGCCGCGAGTACCAGCAGGCCGGGCCACGGAATCTTCTGGGGACCACGCCGGGGAACTGCTGTTGATCCGTAGGTGGCTCGTTCTTCTTTCGCCAGGGGCTGGGCTTCGGGTAGGGTCGCTCCGATGACGGAAGGGTCCTGCTTCAAAGGTGGCTCCTCATGGATGGTTGGGGCGGTGCTCAGCGGGGAATCTCCAACGCTACGCATCCTTAGCGTTATGAGGGAGGCCCTGTCAGACACCCCTTCGCGCCAACGCACTTTGTCACCCGGGCATTCCTTGGCGCAGACTTGGCCTGTGAAGCCCTTCCTGTTGCTGGCCACCCGGGCCGAAGACGCCGCAGCCGACGACGAGTACAGGGCTTTCCTCCAGTATTGTGGTCTGGCTTCGGAGGAATTGGTCCGTATCCGGATGGAATCCGTCCCCCTTCCTCCCCTCCAACTGGCCGACTATTCCGGCGTCATTGTCGGAGGCAGCCCGTACACTTCCAGCGATCCTGTAGGCGAAAAGAGCGCAGCCCAGGTCAGGGTCGAGGCGGAGCTGTCGGGTCTTTTGGACTGCATTGTGGCCGACGATTTCCCCTTCCTGGGTGCTTGCTACGGGGTAGGCACGTTAGGTACGCATCAGGGCGCCGTCATTGATCGGAAGTTCGGCGAGCCGGTGGGGTCCGCGGAGATCGAACTGACCGCGGAGGGCGAGCGTGATCCCCTTCTTAAGGGCGTTCCGCATCGGTTTGAGGCGTTCGTCGGTCATAAGGAGGCGTGCAGCCAGTTGCCTCTGGGTGCGGTGCTGCTGGCCAGCTCCGCAGCCTGCCCGGTCCACATGTTCCGGGTGAAAAACAACCTCTACGCCACACAGTTCCATCCCGAATTGGACGCAGACGGGCTCATCACACGCATCGACATCTATAAGGACGCGGGATACTTCCCGCCGCACGCTGCCGACGAGCTCATCCAACGGGCACGTCAGGCATCGGTGACCGAGCCCATGAGGATCCTCAAGAACTTCACTGAGCGCTACGCCCGCTAGTTGTGGGGCCTGCTTTGCAGAGTTGGAATGGCGGGGAGCGGGTAGAGCGTGCCCCGCAACGCGGGGTCAGTGGCCTGTCAGCCTCGGCGCTGACGGGGCGGGGGTTGCCGGAGCCGGCGGAGGGGCGGGGGCTGGGAATGGACCGCTCGGGTAGAGGGCGGTAGCTTGCATCATGTAGTTTGCCCACTGTGGGCCCGCGATCATGTACCCATCCAGGGACGGGTAGAACGTACCGTTGATGGTGACGTTTTGCCCGGCCCGCTGCTGGCCCGCCGTCGTATCTCCAAAGAACGACGCCGTCGCCAGTGCGGTGGTGTAACCGGCCACCCAGGTGGCTCCATTGTTGTTCGACGTCCCTGTCTTGGCTGCTACGGGCACCTGGTTTTGGACTTTGGGGTTGATGTAGATGCCGGAGCCGAGCTTGAGGACGTCCTGGAGGACCGCGTTGACACCCCGGGCGACTTCCGGTTTGACGGCGCTGCGACACTGTGGCGACTGGGCTTGGTACTTGCGGCCTTGGAAATCGCTGACCTGGGTGATGGCGATCGGCTTGCAGTACGTCCCGTCGTCGGCGAAGGTGGCGTACGCGCTTGCCAGTACCAGCGGTGAGACGCCGATTGAGCCCAACAAGTTGCCGATTTGGTGCATGTTGACCGGCGCGTTATCCACTCCGCTGTGCAGTCCCACCGCGTCAACCATCCGTTGGATACCGCAAAAATCCAGCTGCGCGGCGGTGGCAAACGTTGCCGTGTTGATGGAGTTGTACAGGCCGTAGTTGATGGGCATGGGGCGGTAGTAGCCGGGCTCGTTGTTTTGCAGGTCGTCGTCGGCACCGAGGTTGGCGTTCTTCTGCGCCGTGCTGTATCCGCCCAGTACCGGGCCACACGTTGAGTGCCACGGGAAACCAACGGGGTAGACCCGGCGGGAGGCATCGACGACGGCGGTAGGAGACTTCCCTTCGTTCAGCCACTCGGCGAAGATGAACGGCTTCATAGTGGATCCAGGCTGGAAACCACCCGCGCCGTTGAGGTCTTCTCCGTTCTCGTCCTTGGCGTCGACACTGAAATTGAGTTGGGTGTCGAACTTGCCATCTTGCGGCACGAACACCGTATTTTGCGCCATCGCCAGGATTTTCCCCGTGCCTGGCTGCACCGTGGTCATTGCTGCGCCCCACTTGTCCGGGTTCGCGCCCGCCGAGGCATCCACCTGGGTCTGTGCCACTGACTGCAAGCGGCTATCCAAGGTGGTGGTGATGGTCAGCCCACCGCGGTAAAGCAGCCGGGCCCGGTCATCGGCCGTAGCTCCATAAGCGGGGTCGTTGAGAATGAGATGTGAGACGTAATCGCAGAAATAGATGGCGATGGAGGCTCCGGCGCATCCTTGCAAGGACGGGCTGATGTTCAGGCCCACGGGAGCAGCCACGGCCGCGTCATGCTCGGTATGGGTGATTTTGCCCTGCTCCAGCATCCGGTCCAGCACCAGGTTCCGCCGGCCGATCGATGCTTTTGGGTCCACTATGGGGTCATAGACGCTGGGCCCGTTCACCAGTCCGGCCAGCAGGGCGGCCTGTGGCAGGGTCAGTTTCTTCGCAGTGGTGCTGAAGAAATAGTGTGATGCGGCCTCGATGCCGTAGGCGTTTCGGTTGAAGAAGACGATGTTCAAGTAGCCTTCGAGGATCTGGTCCTTGGTGAAGCGCTTCTCCAGTTCCAGCGCTAACTTCATTTCACGGAGTTTGTCCCCCAACGTCTTATCGCCGCTCAACACCACATCTTCCGGACGGCCCTCGGTGAGCCGGGATTCGTTCAGGACGTTGGTGACGTACTGCTGGGTGAGGGTCGAAGCCCCCTGATGGGTGCCCTTTGTCAGGTTTGACGTCAAAGCGCGGAGAATTCCCTGGGCATCCACACCGGGATGTTGATAGAACCGGCTGTCCTCGACGGCCACGATCGCGTCCCGAATGAACGGCGACATGTCCTGCAACGCCACCTTCACCCGGTTCTCCGCGAAGAACGTGGCGATGTGTTGGCCGTCAGCGGTCACGACGTTGCTGGAGAGCGACGGCGAATTGACGTCGAGTTCGCTGGGCAGGCTCTCGTAGAAGCCGATGGATCCGCCAAGCGTAGTGCTGGTGAAGGCCGCAGCCGGGACCATCAGGCCGGACAACAGGACTCCGCATAAGCCGCTCACCAGGAAGAAGCTAAGGACCCTCAGGAGGACCCAGCCAAGACCTGAACGTGCACCGGTATTCCGTGCCATGCTGTGCCATCCCATCGAGATGCCAGGCTGAAAAGTAGCTACAGAATACGTCCGAGTCCGCACATGATCCATGGATTCGAGGCCGGATCAGGTCCCAACTCGGCCTCAATCCAGCGGGAGTGTCACCCGTACGCTGGTGCCCTGCCCAACGGCAGAGTCGATCTTGACTGTTCCGCCGGCGTCGTGAACTGCTATGGACATCAGAAGCAGGCCGAAGCCGTGCCGCCGCCCGCTGGGGGAGGCGTGGATTTCGAAGCCTTTGCCGTCGTCCGTAACGGTGAGTTGGATGCCGTGGTAGACGGCGTTCAGCCGGATGCTCAGTGTGCTGGCGTCCGCGTAGTTGAGGGTGTTGCTGAAGGTTTCCTGGGCAACGTGGTACAGGAGGCCGGCTGCGGCAGAAGAGATCTCGATGCCGTGGTGCGGCGTGTCCCAATGGATTCTCACACCCTCCCGGCGCAGCGGTTCGGCGAGCCTGTCAATGCTGCCTGCGACTCCCAGGGCGTAAAAGTCCACTGGGTGCTGATCCTGGATGATGCCCTTGACGGCCACCACCTCGCTGAGCGCTGATGCTTGTTCCATTGGGTCCCCCACATCGTTGTGCTTCATGATGGAAATTCGTAGCCGGGGGCCCTTGGTATGGGTCCTTCGCCTGCTTCCAGCGTGGCGCCGCAACATCAAGGAACGTTTTCGATTGGCTCAATTTCGCATCAAGGTTGGTGTGGCCGGTTGCGTGGGTGTGTGGGGTTTAGTATCGCTGCAGGTCGGCCGTCCGGGCTGCTTCCTCGATGCGGTACCGGTAGGCTGCCCATTCTTCTGAGTTCCGCGCTGGCATGTTCGGATCATTGGCCTTCATCCCGGCCGTACCGTCGATGAGCTCACGGATAATATCTGCGTGCCTTGCATGCCGGGCCGAGTAGTGGTGGAACTCGATGATCTCTTGGCGGGATTCGTTTGCCGGGACCCACATGTCCGAGTCCGGCCCATACTCACTGAGGTTCTCAACCTTTCCCAGCAGTTCGGCCCTCCGCAGGCGCCAGTAATTGTGCAGCGTCGTCTTGTGGTCCATGTGCTGCACTTACAGACCCCCACGAGGCCGGAAACGGGTTCGCTGGCGACACGCGAAAATCGCCGGGACCCTCCCAGCGAATGGGAGGGTCCCGGCGATCTCGATGGCGTAGCCAAGGCTAGGTGAGCTTCACCTGGCGGTTCATGTCCTTGTACAGCAGGTAACGGAACTCGCCCGGACCACCGGCATAGCAAGCTTGCGGGCAGAACGCGCGGAGCCACATGAAGTCGCCGGCCTCAACCTCAACCCAGTCGTTGTTGAGCAAGTACATAGCCTTGCCCTCAAGGACGTACAGGCCATGCTCCATGACGTGGGTTTCCGGGAAGGGGATCACGCCACCGGGCTGGAAGGTGACGATGTTGACCTGCATGTCGTGCGCGAGGTCGCTGGAATCAGTGAAGCGGGTGGTCTTCCAGACGTCGTTCGTGTCCGGCATGGAGGTGGGCTCCACGTCCTTCTCGTTGGTGACGAACGACTTCGCTTCGAACCCTTCGAGCCGCTCGTAGGCTTTGCGGATCCAGTGGAAGGAGACGATGTCGTCGGACACGTTTTCCAGTCCCCATTCGGCTCCGGCTGCGAGGTAGGCGTAGCCGCCCTCATCGAGGTGGTGCAGTTCGCCGTCGAGCGTCAGGTTGACCTCACCCTTGGTGACAAAGATGACGCCTTCGACGCCGGATTCGAACTCGGCCTTCGGCGCACCGCCGCCCGGGGCGATCTCGACGATCAGCTGGGAGAACGTGGTGGCGAATCCGGAGATCGGCCGCGCGATGATCCACGAACGCGTGTTGGAGAACCCTGGCAGGTTGCTGGTGACGATGTCCGTCATGACGCCCTTGGGGATCACCGTGTACGCCTCGGTGACGATCGCCCGTTCCGTGGTGAGGTGGGTCTGCGGCGGCAATCCGCCTTGTGGGTAGTAGTACTTTCCCATGCGAAATGCTCCTATCAGTGGGACGTCGGTTGTGCGAGCCGCGGGTGCGCCAGCGCTGTCAGCTGTGAAAGTTCGACGCCGGCATGCGCCTTGACCTCATCGGTTCCCACTGCGCCGCATTGGACGCCGCGGAGCACGAAGCCGGCAAGGGCGCGGGCCGTCGCGGGTTCATCCATGACGCCGCCTTCGGTGCGTTCCACATAGTTGCGCAGTCGCAAGGCCGCGGCAGGGAGGCCTTCGCGGTAGAAAGCGTACGACGCCGAAAAACGGCTGGGGAGCTGGGCGGTGTGGAGATCCCAGCCCTGGTAATAGCCGTTTTCCAGTGATCTGCGAACCAGGCGGCCATGCAGTTTCCATGCATCTTCCACGGTGTCGCCCACGGGGATGATGTTGGTGGAACCGTCGGAGAGGCGGATGCCTGTACCGGCAACAGCGAGCTGCATGACTTCCTTGGCGAAGTCGGCCACAGGGTGCTCCATGGACTGATACTCGGCGGATATTCCCAGGGAGGCGCTGTAGTCGTACGTTCCGTAGTGGAGGGCGCTGATGCGGCCGGGCACCACGTGCGGCAACTGTGCCACTGGCGAGGTACCGTCAGCGCCGATGATGAGCTGCGGCGTTTCCACCTGCACCTCAAAACGGAGCCGGCCAGCGGGGAGCCCAAGGACTTCCTCCAGGCGCGACACCGCGAAGTCCATGGCTTGCACCTGGGCAACGGTGGTGACCTTGGGCAGGGTGAGGATCAGTCCGGCGGGAAGCTCCCCGGCCGCTGCGAGCGTGGACACGAACAGGTCCAAGGTGCGCAGGCCGCGGGCCCGGGTGGGCGCTTCGAAGCACTTGAAACGGATGCCGATGAACGGTGGAGCTGTCCCGGCCGCAACCGCAGCCGCAACAGCGTTGGCGGCAGCAACGGCGTCGGCGTCTTCTGCTTCATCGCCGCGATCGCCGTAACCGTCTTCGAAGTCCAAACGGAGGTCCTCGATCGGTTCGGCGGACAGCTTGGCTGCTACCCGTGAAGCAACCGCGGCAGCGAGCTCTGGCTCCTGGCCCAGCAACTGCCCGAGCTTTTCGAGGCCGCCGTGGGCTTCCGCCGTCGCGAGCGCCTGGGATCCCCAGTCCGCCACGAAGGTGGGCGTGAAGCGGTCGGCCGGGACGTAGACGGTGTGGATGGGCTGGCGTGAGCCGTCGTCGCCGGGGTAGTTGCGGTCAAGCAACTCATCGGTGGCCGAGAGCTGCGCCTCGATATGCGCGAGGTCAGCGGAGGTGAACGAACTCATCAGCCCACCAGCTCATACGCAGGCGTGGTGAGGAAGTCCGTGTAGTCATCGGACAAACAGATGTCCTCGATCAGCTTGGACGCGGGCTCGTAGTACTTGGTGAAGTTCTCGTCGCCGAACTCGATGCGCAGGCGCTCGGTCTCTTCGCCGAGGATGCGGGTAACGAGCTCACGGGTCACGGTGTTGCCGGTGTCGGCAAGGATGGACTTGTTGCGGAGCTGCTGCCACACCTGCGAGCGGGAGATTTCCGCCGTCGCAGCATCTTCCATGAGGTTGTGGATGGCCACGGCGCCACTGCCGGAGATCCAAACGCCGGTGTAGGCGACGGCGACGTACAGGTTCAGCCGCAGCCCGGCTTCCGTGACGGTGCCGCCGGCGGAGGCGACGTCGATGAGCTGCTCAGCGGTGACGTTGACCTCGGCGCGCTGCTTGTCCAACTGGTTGGGCCGGCCCCCCTTGGCGGGATCGCCCAGCACGGAGTCGAACACTTCGCGGCAGGTGGGCACGAGGTCCGGGTGCGCTACCCAGGAGCCGTCAAAGCCATCGTTTGCCTCGCGGGTCTTGTCGGCGCGGACCTTGTCGAAGGCTGCGGCGGTGACGTCGGGCTGCTTGCGGTTGGGGATGACGGCGGCCATGCCGCCCATGGCGAACGCGCCGCGCTTGTGGCAGGTCTTCACCAGGAGCTCGGTGTAGGCACGCATGAAGGGAGCCGTCATGGCCACCGTGGCGCGGTCCGGGAGGACAAACTCTTCGCCGGCATCACGGAAGTACTTGATGATGCTGAAGAGGTAGTCCCACCGGCCGGCGTTCAGGCCGGACGCGTGGTCGCGCAGTTCGTAGAGGATTTCGTCCATTTCGAAGGCTGCCGGGATGGTTTCGATCAGCACGGTGGCGCGGATGCTGCCCTGCGGGACGCCGAGGAAGTCCTGGGCGAACACGAAGACGTCATTCCAGAGGCGGGCCTCAAGGTGGCTCTCCATCTTGGGCAGGTAGTAATACGGGCCCTGGCCGTTGAGGAGCAGCTGCTTGGCGATGTGGAAGAAGTGCAAACCGAAGTCCACCAGCGCGCCAACGGCGGGTTCGCCGTCGAGCAGCAGGTGGTTCTCCTCCATGTGCCACCCGCGCGGGCGGGCGACGACGACGGCGAGCGGCGCGTCGGTCCGGAGCCGGTATTCCTTGCCCTCGGGCGAGGTGTAGCTCAGGGTTCCCTTGGCGGCATCGCGGAGGTTGAGGATAGCGTCGATGACGTTGTGCCACGTGGGGGTGGACGCGTCTTCAAGGTCGGCGAGCCATACCTTGGCGCCGGAGTTCAGTGCGTTGATGGCCATCTTGGCCGGAGTTGCCGGGCCGGTCATCTCGACGCGGCGATCCTGCAAGGCTGCCGGTGCTTCGGCGACTTTCCAGTCGCCGTCGCGGATTTCCCGGGTCTCCGGGAGGAAGTCCAGGCGGCCGGTCTCCGCAACCTTCTGGCGCTTGACCTTCCGGGCCTGCAAAAGCTCGTTGCGGGTGCCGGCGAAGCGTTGGTGCAGTTCCTCGATGAAGCCCAGTGCCTCAGGGGTGAGGATTTCCTCGGCGCGATCTACCGGCCGGGGATCAGTGACTGTGATAGCCATGGTGACGTGTCCTTTTCTAGAGTGCGCTGGTGCTAGAGGGCGCTGGCGGCGTTGGCGTGCGC
Organism: Arthrobacter sp. efr-133-TYG-104; assembly: GCF_030208915.1. Taxonomy (NCBI): domain Bacteria; kingdom Bacillati; phylum Actinomycetota; class Actinomycetes; order Micrococcales; family Micrococcaceae; genus Arthrobacter; species Arthrobacter sp. efr-133-TYG-104. Next base: position 24,551 of record NZ_JARVTA010000005.1, on the reverse strand, counting down.
AGCATTCGCTACAGCGGCAGCCACATCGGCGGCAACATGGGGATCGAAGACGCTGGGGACAATGTAACTCGCGTTCAGCTCATCGTCAGCCACGCGGTTGGCAATTGCCTCGGCCGCGGCCACCAGCATGTTCGGCGTGATGTCAGAGGCCCCTGCATCCAAGAGCCCGCGGAAGAAGCCGGGGAAGGCCAGCACGTTGTTGATCTGGTTCGGGAAGTCGCTGCGGCCGGTGGCTACGACGGCTGCGTGCTTCGAAGCGATGACGGGATCGATCTCCGGCGTCGGGTTGGCCATGGCGAACACGATTGCGTTCTCGGCCATGGAAGCGACCTGCTCTTCGCCGATCACATGCGGGGCGCTGACGCCGATGAACACGTCCGCGCCGTTGAGGGCGTCGTGCAGGGTTCCGGAGAAGCCTTCTTCGTTGGTGTTTTCGGCAATCCAGCTGCGGTGTTCGTCGTCGTACTTCCCGCCTGAGTGGATGGCGCCGGAGCGGCCTGCGGCGATGATGTGCTGCGCGCCCTGGGCCTTGAGGAGCTGGATGATGGCGGAGCCGGCAGCGCCGACGCCGGAAACCACGATCTTGACCTCGGACAGCTTCTTGTCCACTACGCGGAGGGCGTTGACCAAAGCGGCCAAGGTAACGATCGCCGTGCCGTGTTGGTCATCATGGAAGACCGGAATGTCGAGCTCTTCACGGAGGCGGTTCTCGATTTCGAAGCAGCGCGGGGCAGCGATGTCCTCGAGGTTGATGCCGCCGTAGACCGGTGCCATGGCCTTGGCGATCATGATGATTTCCTCGGTGTCCTGGGTGTCCAGGCACACTGGCCAGGCGTCGACGTTGGCGAACTGCTTGAATAGCGCAGCTTTGCCTTCCATGACGGGCAGGGCAGCTGCGGGGCCGATGTTGCCCAAGCCGAGAACAGCTGATCCGTCAGTAAGGACGGCGATCGTGTTGCGCTTGACGGTCAGGTTCCGGGCCGCGGCCGGGTCTTCTGCGATGGCCAGGCAAACACGGGCGACGCCGGGAGTGTAGGCACGCGAGAGGTCGTCGCGGTTGCGTAGGGCTACTTTGGGGACCACCTCGAGTTTGCCGCCGAGATGCATGAGGAAGGTGCGGTCCGAGACGTGCTGGACGGTGACGCCGTCGAGCGCGTTCAGGGCGTCCTTCACGCGGGCGGCGTGGTCGTCATCGGTGGTGTTGCAGGTGACGTCGACGACGATCTTCTCGTGGTGGGATTCCGTGACGTCCAAGGCAGTGATTGCTGCGCCGGCTGCACCAACGGCAGCGGCAAGTTCGCTGGTAGCGGTGAAGCTCGACGGTGCGGCGACGCGCAGGGTGATCGAGTTTCCGGGGCTCGGATTCGCCATTGAAATTCCTCCTGTAAGGCCCGTTCCCGGGCCGCCGTTCCTACTAAATGTTTTCGTATTATGGATATTATTATCTACAAAGTGGAAACACAACCCCTAACTTGGTCATGTTCGGTGTCATCGCGCACTGGGCACGCGTGCTGTATGTTGGGTGTTCTAAGCAATTCTTTTCACGATGCGGATAAGAGTTGTCGGAATTTGAGTCATTGGAGACAAGGGAATGGCTGAAAAAGCCTCCGGAGGCGTGCAGTCCGTTGAGCGCGTCTTTGAACTGCTGGAACTGATCACGGACGCGGGCGGCGACGTCACACTGAGCGAGCTCTCCTCGTCCACTGACCTCCCTTTGCCCACTATCCATCGCCTCTTGCGGACGTTGGTGGCCCTCGGCTATATCCGCCAGCTGCCCAACCGCCGCTACGCCCTGGGCCCGCGGCTCATCCGGCTCGGCGAAGGTGCCAGCAAGCAACTCGGCGCCGTCGCCCGCCCCCAGCTCAAGACGCTCGTGGAACGCCTCGGTGAAACCTCCAACATGGCCGTCCTCGATTCCGACATGGTCATCTACGTCGCCCAGGTGCCGTCCATGCACTCCATGCGCATGTTCACCGAAGTTGGCCGCCGGGCGCACACGCACGATACCGGCGTCGGCAAGGCGATCCTGGCCCAGCTCGACGACGAAGTGGTCCGCGGCATCGTGGCCCGCACCGGAATGCCTACCCCCACGGCCAAGAGCATCGGGGACATCGACTCCCTGCTCGCGGACCTGGCACTGATCCGTGAACGTGGCTACTCCATTGACGAGGAAGAGCAGGAGCTCGGCGTTCGCTGCTTCGCCATGGCTGTCCCCAACGCCCCGACTCCCACGGCGATCTCCGTGTCCGGCCCGATCACCCGCGTGGACCAGAGCTTCGCCGACCGTGCCGTCCCTATGCTGCGCGAAGCCGCCCAAGCGATCTCCGCGGAGCTCAACCAAAACTAGCGCCGACTTGGCATGTGATGGCAATGTTTCCCGGAAACATTGCCATCTTTTGCTATGTCGGCGAAGCAAAGAAGGGCGGCAATGCTCCCCTGGGGGAACGCTGCCGCCCTTCATCTTCTGCTGACCCTCTAGTGCTCGGACGCGCTCGAGGTTTTGAGCGGGACCTCGTTGCCGTCGGCGTCGATGAGCTTGCCGTTTTCGAAACGGTCTCCCTCGGTGAGGCACTTGATATCCGCTTCGCTGACAATTCGGTCAGTTCCGGCGACGAACACCGATTGGTTATCGGAGTTACCGGCCTTGAAGTGGTTGAACAGGATGTTCAGCAGGATAGCCATGACAGCGGCTGAGCTGATGCCGGAGTGGAAGATCGTGGAGAACCAGGACGGGAACTGGTTGTAGAACGTCGGAGCCACGATCGGGATGAGGCCGAAGCCGATCGAGGTCGCCACGATGATCAGGTTCATGTTGTTCTTGTACTCCACCTTGGCGAGGGTGCGGATACCGCTGGCGGCCACCGTACCGAAAAGGACGACGCCGGCGCCGCCCAGGACGGGCGTCGGAACCGCTGCGACCACGCGACCAAGGACCGGCAGGAGGCCGAGGACCACCAGGATCAGGCCCCCGGCGCTGACGACGAAGCGGCTCTTGATGCCCGTGATGGCAACCAGGCCCACGTTCTGCGCGAAAGCACTTTGCGTGAAGGAGTTGAACAACGGGGAGATCGCGCTGGAGAGCATGTCTGCCCGGAGGCCGTCGCCGACTCGACGTGAATCAACCTTGGTGCCAACGATTTCGCCTACCGCAAGGATGTCTGCAGAGGTTTCGGTCAGCGTCACCAGGATCACGATCAGCATGGAGACAATGGAGGCGATTTGGAAGGTCGGAGCGCCGAAAGCGAAGGGAGTGGGGAAGGCGACGATGTCGCCTTGGCCTATCTTCGAGAAGTCCGCCATTCCGGTGACGAGTGCCACGACTGTGCCGATGATCATGGCCAGCAGGATGGAGAGCCTGGAGATAGCGGCGTTTCCCACCTTGCTCAGGAGAAGAACCACTGCCGTGGTGACTGCCGCCAAGCCGATGTTGGCCACGCTGCCGTAGTTGCTGGCTTTGGCGTTGCCACCCATAGCCCACTCTGCAGCCACCGGCATCAGCGTCAGGCCGATGGTGGTGATGACGGTACCTGTGACCACCGGTGGGAAGAACCTGATGATCTTGGAGAACAAAGGCGTGATCAGAAGGCCGATCAGCGAGGCTGCGATCACCGAGCCAAAGACCGCCTGGATGCCTCCGCCGCCCTGGACAATGGCCACCATGGTGGAGACCCCGGCGAACGAAACGCCCTGAACCAGCGGCAACTGGGAACCAAACCATGGAATGCCCACAGTTTGGAGGATCGTGGCAAGGCCGCCGACGAAGAGGCAAGCGGCAATCAGCAAGCCAATGTCTTGGGATGACATGCCAGCCGCAGCACCGATGATCAGCGGCGGTGCAATGATTCCGCCGTACATGGTGAGTACGTGCTGGAAACCGTAAGCGAAGGTGCTTCCGATGGAAAGTCGCTGATCCTCGGGACGTGCGGCCCGCCGTGTGCGGGACGCGGTGGTATTTGCGGGGCGGGACTTCTTATTGGTGTTCATGGCAGACTCTCTGGGTTCATGGCAGACGTCTTCGTCTGGCTAACTGTGTCTGGCTAACAAATCGCGGATATTGAGGGTTTTTTGGGGTCGGGTCTGCATGCGGGCCACGCTGACGGCGGGGCGCTGTTGGGCGCGGCCCGCACTCAAACCCAGGTAAAAAACGAGGTAAAACGTTGGTGCTTAGCAGAAGCCGGCGATGCCGCTCCATGCGACAGGTGCAGCAGCGGTGTTCTCACGCTGGACCGTTGCTTCAATCAAGCCGTACGGGCGATCTGCCGCGTAGAAGACCTCGTTGGGGTTGTCCAAACCGAACGGACTCAGGTCAACCAGGAAGTGGTGCTTGTTGGGCATGGAGAACTTGATCTCTGCCACTTCGCTGTGTGCTTCCAGGACCTTCTTGCCCATGTCGAACAGCGTCTGCTGCAGGGCGTGGGAGTAGTTCTCGGTGAAGCCTTCCAGCAGGAGTGCCTTGATGTCTTCGTAGCTCTTGTTGAAATCGGTCGCGGCAACATCGAGGTTGGTGTTGTAGCGCCACCGGGCGGAAACGTCGGTGGCCAGGATGCGGTCCGTCGTCTCCTGCAAGGTGGTGTACTTGTCACGCGGGAAGCCGACAAAGCCGGACTCCGTGGTCTTGAGGACGGTCAGGTCCTTGAGGCCCGAGACAACGTGGGTGGTTGCGCCATCCCGGACGACGACGGCGGTGCGCACCTCTTGGCCGTTGCGGACAAAGCTGTGGTTGTGCTCGGAACCGTGGGCCTGGATCCGATCCCAGGAGTAGGCCTCGGCTTCCCAGCGGCCACCGGTGACCCAGTCGAATTCGCCGGTGAAGTGATCTGCAAGGCGGAGGAGGAACGACTCAGGGGAGCCGACACCTTCGCGGGCAAAGGCGTAGACCGTGTTCTTTTGGGTGTCGGTGGCAACGACGTGGCCGTTGTCTCCTTCCAGGTGGGCGGCTTGGAAATCACCGCGCAACTGGGAAGTCACGTTCAAGTCTTCGATGTGGTGGCGGTCAGTATCCCGGGTGACTTTGACGACGCGTACTTCTGCTTTGCCGTACTGGTTTTCGCCAAGGACGATGTTGTTGCTCATGGTCATATCCCAACTTCTGTGAGGTGGAACCTAGGTTCCATCAATGAAATTAAGCGCGTGTTTCCACCGCGTTTCTGGTGGAGTCGACCCAACAAAAAAGAGCCGACATCCATTGATGCCAGCTCATTACGACCCTGCCTGCTGCTCCCAGGTTACGTGACCTGCGCCACGAACTCATTCGAGAGTAGCGCATGATTTCGGCTTGTGTACATGACTTCCGGAGGATCGTTATGAACCTTCCAAATGTGACCGGAGCAACTCCGCTTGCCCCGATGTGGGTCTTGACGGCTACTTTCCGCGGTGCGTACACTTTCCACATAACAATAAAAGTTTTCCAGAATATGGAAGTGTGAAAAGTTCGAGAGCTAGTGAGCGAGAAAGAGGAGGAACAGATGGACGCGAAGGATACGAACACGGTCGTGGAATTCCCGGCGCCGGGTCAGGAACTGTACCTGCCTTTCGGTGCCACGGATCCGGACTTCTATATTCCGGCCGACTGCGACCGCAAGGCCAACGGGTTTTCCCGCTGGCTCCGCGCGCTCCCGGTGTTCGGCCGGCAGCGCCCCTAAGATCACCTGCGTCGCGGGGGCGCGGACTCTGCGCAACAGAGCCAAGAGGCGGGCGGTACCTGGGGAGGTGCCGCCCGCCTTTCTGCTGCCGGTTCCCCTTCCCGCCGATTCGATGGCTCCCTGCGCAACGTGCCGTGCGCACGGCATGTCCTGCAGCGAGCCCCCGAATCGGAGCTAGCCCCTGCCGTCCAAGGACCGCAGAACGCGCATTTTGAACTCGTGTTCTTGAAACAACTGCTGCCAGTTAACGCGAATAAACTTCCAGCCGAGCTCCATCAGAGCCTTTTCGCGTTGCCGTTCTTGAAAGATGACCTCGTCTGTGGGCGCATAGTCGAAGTACTTGACCCTTCCATCGAACTCCAATGCCACCTTCTTTTCCGCCAGGCGAAGTCCAGTCGGTGGCGACCGGCCGGCGACGTTACCTCCACCTGCAGCTCGGGCAGTTCAATTCGCAACCGCTGGAGTAGCTCGCGGGTCAGGGTTTCGCCCGGTGATTCGGACCGCGCGTCTGCCTGCTCGAGGGCCCTCCGCAGTGACAGAACACCATTTCGTCCAGCCAAGGATGCGCACATTTGTCGCAACGTTGCGGTGTTGGCACCCATGCGCAGGCCATGATCCATCAGCACCAGCGATCTCTTGAAGTTCATCATGAGGCAGCAGTCCACGATTGTTCTCTCCAGGGAGGTGCACGGCATGCCCTGCCGAAACACGACGTCGGTGGACGTGAGTTTGCGTGCATGGGCCACCACATCCTTGCCGTGCGAAGTGCGCGACGGCGTCGAGTCCGTGGTGACGTGGACCCGATCATCCACGCCCCACAGGAACAAGCCGTGCAGGCGTGCTGCCGAGGTGTGGCTATAGACCAAGCCGCCAGCCGACGTCGACAATGTCCCATGGGCGTGCGCGGAGATCAGCTGCTTGCTCCGTACCCACGGTTTTTGGGCTGCCCAAGTGCTCCCTCTTATGTAACAACCACGGCGGAGCCTCACCAAGTGGCCGGATCGCACCAGCAGGGCGATTTTCCTGTCATTGAACCCCAGCTCGTGGAGTTCGTCGGTACGCCATAGATCCATTCCTGCGGGTAGGCCGCCGGCGTTGTGCGTGGTCACAGTCCAAGCTTTCGGCCTTCCGCACGCCATCTACATCCGGAATTGGGCCTATGTGGAAAACCCCGTTTCGATGGTCCGCTGCAAACAATGCTGAGCGCACGGCCTGTGGTGCAGGGAACCATCGCATCGGCCACGGCATGGCGGAAAACGGGCTGACGTATGCTGGGTTGACGGCCACCACTGGTGATACGTGGTCGTGGCGGCCCTGATCGGACACGGGCCGCGCAGTCCCGCACGGTGGCGCCGTCTACAGGCAGAGCGCCAGAACTGGCGGGAATCCGGCGTTAATCTCTGCGCCGCGCCGGGTAACGCCCGGCTGACAATCCCTGCCTCTAGCAGGTAGCGGTAAGAGCCGGCGGGGGAGCCGGCACGGAAGCAGCTGTGCCCTGGCTGCCATCCCAAAGGAATACACGTCATGAATCTCAAGGTCTCATTACTCGTGGCGGCGATCGTGGTAGCCGTCAGTGTCTCCGCAGTCCCGACATCTCCGCCAAGGCCGGTTGCGTCGGCTGCCCCGACTGCCGCGCCTCCCGTGCTGCTTCTGGGTGCTACAACTCAAAGCCCGACGCCGACGTCGACTCCCGCCCCTCCGGCGGTCTCACTCAGCGCCTACATTCCGATGCGTCGCCCGCGCCCGCGGCCGCGCCCGACCCCGACCCCGACCCCGGCCCCCACCCCGACGCCCACCCCGACTCCCAGTACCCCACCGCCTACAGGCAGCCTCGCCAACCTGGCCCAGGTTCCTTGGGACGGGGGGCCGGCCTATTGGGCACAGTTCCCCGGCGCGGCGAAACTGGACAACCCGAACCTGTTCCCCGTGAGTGTCTTCTACGGCAAACCGGAGCACGCGGCCCAGTTGAAGGACATCGGCGTGAACGTGTACCAGAACGCGGAGCACGACGGGTCATCGATGGCTTCCATCACTGATACCGGCATGCTCGTGATTGCCGGCGACGAGTGGACCCGAGCGGAAGTTGGCAACAACGCAGGCGTGGTCGGATGGTCCACCTACGATGAGTGCGACATGGGCTTGGGCTGCAGCGGCTCCACCACACAACAGAACCTCGCCCAGATGCAGCAATTGGCAGCGACCCTCCGCGGTTACAAGGACGGGCGCGCGGTCATGGCCAATTACAGCAAGGGCATCTTGGGCACGTGGTGGGCCTCTGGCACCATGAGTGGCTTCATGTCCGCCGTCGACTTCGCAAGCGCAGACAACTATGCCTACACCAGCCCTCCCGTCGATGATGCCATCACCGCGTCGCCGGCTTGGCCTGCAGCGGCCAGCGCGGCAACGAGCGCAGCGTACGGTTGGCAGGTGGATCGGATGCGTTCCTACCAAGCCACTCCTGGCGTGAAACCGAACTGGGTGTTCGTGGAATCAGCTCGCCCGTACTTGACCGAGTCGAACGCCAAGACGATTACACCGGAGCAGATGGAGGGTGCCATGTGGTCCGGCATCATCCACGAGGCCCGTGGCATCAGTATCTTCCAGCACAACAACGACCCCGCGTTAGGGAACTACTCGCTGGTGGACATCCCCGCTGACCGGAAGGCAAAGATCAAGGCCGCACTGGCCGGTATCCAGGCCCTGGCGCCGGTCTTGAACACGCAAAGCTATGTCTGGAACGCAGGAGCTGCCGGGACGGACACCATGCTGAAATCCAAGGATGGCAGCGCGTACCTGTTTGCGGGCATCGGCCTGAAAGGCAGCACCGGTTCCAAAACATTCACCCTGCCAGCCGGGATCACTGGCTCGCAGGTGCAGGTTGTGGGCGAAAACCGGACCATCGCCGTGCAGAACGGTAAGTTCACAGACTCGTTCGCTAACGAGTACACGCACCACATCTACAAGATCACCATCTAGGCTCAGGCCGTTTCGATGGTTCGCTGCATACCGTGCCGCGGGAACGGCACTCTGCGCAGGGAACCATCGAAACGGGCCGGCCGGACCCCAAAACCTACCCCGCCACCAACTTCCGCGCCGCGGCCGAGTGCTCAGCGATGAGCCCGGCAACGTCCAGGCCCGGAATCGCCCCGTCCACCACGCGCCACGAGCCACCCACCATCACCCGGTCTGCACGGTCCGCCCCGCAGAGCAACAAAGCAGCCACCGGATCATGGCTTCCCGAGAACCGCAGCTCGTCCGGCTTGAACAAGGCGAGGTCCGCCTGCAGCCCGGGAGCCAACTGGCCAATATCGGCGCGCCCCAACACCGCGGCGGACCCACGCGTTGCCCAACCAAGGGCCCTCTCCACGGGAACGGAGGCGCCGTACCTCAGCCGCTGCAAATACAGGGCCTGCCGGGCTTCGAGGATCATATTGGACGCGTCATTGGAGGCCGATCCATCCACGCCGAGCCCCACTGGAACACCCGCGGCCTCAAGTTCGAGCACCCGGGCGGTACCCGAAGCCAGCCGCATGTTGGACGTTGGGCAGTGCGCGACGGCGGTGCCTGCGGCTCCCAGCCGGGCGATCTCGGCGTCGTTGAAATGGATGCCGTGTCCAAGCCACGTGCGTGAGCCCAGCCAGCCCACCGATTCCAGGTAATCCACGGTGCGCAGGCCGAACATGGACCGGCAGAACTCTTCCTCGTCGATCGTCTCGGCCAGATGGGTGTGCAGCCGAACGTCAAAGTGCTCAGCCATGGCCGCCGACTCGGCCATGATTTCCTTGGTCACAGAGAAGGGCGAGCAGGGTGCCAACGCGATCTGCACCACGGCTCCCTCACCGGTCTCGTGATACCTCCGGATCAGCCGTTCGCTGTCGGCAAGGATTGCCTCGGGGGACTGGACCGTCGTCCTGGGCGGCAGGCCGCCGTCGTCCTCTCCCAACGTCATGGAGCCGCGAGTCAAGGTGGCCCGCATCCCCATGGCGCGGACGGCGGCGACTTCGATGTCGATGGCATCCTCCATGCCGTCCGGGAACAGGTAATGGTGATCCGCGGCCGTGGTGCACCCTGAGAGGAGCAGCTCAGCGAGGGCCACGTGCACGGCCAGTTCCAGGCTCCGCGGAGTCAAGCGCGCCCATACCGGGTAGAGGTTCTGCAGCCACGGGAACAGTGGGGCGTTGGCCACCGGACCCCATGCACGGGTGAGTGTTTGGTAGAAGTGGTGGTGCGTGTTGATGAGCCCTGGCAGGACGACGTGCCCGGAGGCGTCGAAAACGGAGGTGTAGGAGGCAGGCTGTCCGCCCACGGGCACGAGCTCCACGATTTTCCCGCCATCAACAACCAAGCCGTTGCCGGCGTCGAGGTCGTTTGCGGTGAAGATGCCCAGCGGGTTTTTGATCCACAGCATAAAAGGGTTCCTTGTCTGGTCGGCATATATGCGTTCCAGCTCAGTTAGGCCTGTCTGCTGATCCAGGTTTGCCGGCGCCCAGGAGCGGCCGGTTCGAAAAGCGTAAAAGGCCCGACGGCGGCAGTCAACGCCCGCGGGCACGGAACAGTCACATTCGGACGGCACCGGACCAGAATAAGTAATTTCGCATGACGAAATTAAGTTTTCAAAAAACTATGGCGCTGCTCACAACGCCGGTGCTACGCTCTAACTGCCAAAGGCGGGCACCCGGACCTCGGGAAGCTATCTACCAGGCGCAACTTAACCTTCATCGCACATGCTGAAGCCTGGTAACCACGCTAACCGGACCTCTCTTTGAGGTGCCCCCCGACAGGTCACCTGGCTTCCTCGGCACTAAGGAAGTCGCAACATGAGTACAACCGTCACGGCCGAGCAATTCCTGGCCACCTCCATTGAGCTGGCAACAGCCAATGTCCTCAACAGTGGTGGCCCGTTCGGCGCCGTCATTGTCACCGCGGACGGACGAGCCTTCGAAGGCGTCAACCGCGTGACCGCCACGAACGATCCCACCGCACATGCAGAAGTCACGGCCATCCGTAACGCCTGCCGCGAACTGGAAACGTTCGATCTGAGCGGAGCAACCCTCTATACCAGCTGCGAGCCCTGCCCCATGTGCCTGGCCTCAGCCCTTTGGGCACGCGTTGACCGCGTGTTCTTTGCCGCAGACCGCCACGATGCCGCATCCGTCGGCTTCGATGACGCCGTCTTCTACGAGTACTTCGAGAACGACAACCGGGACGCGCTGATGCCGGTAGCCAAGCTGGAACTGGGCGACCCCCAGGCTCCGGCGGCCCTCCAGCCGTTCACCACATGGAACACGCTCGATTCCAGGATTGACTACTAGGGCCCGGTGGCTGACATGACAATCCTGGATCCCGCAGAAATGCACACAGAAACCGGACCCGCCCAGCACACCACTGGCGGCAAGCCTCCGGTCCCACACTCCTTCCTGGATAAGTTCTTCCAGATCTCCCAGCGTGGCTCCACGCTGGCGCGCGAATTCCGCGGCGGCTTGGTCACGTTCTTCACCATGGCCTACATCGTGATCCTCAACCCACTGATCCTCGGTGGATTCTCCGCGCAAAACGCACCCACCGACGTCGCCGGCGGCTGGCTCTCAGCGGCGCAGGTAGGCGCCGTTACCGGACTCACGGCCGGCGTTATGACCATTATCTTCGGCCTGATCGCCAACCTTCCGTTCGGGCTGGCCGCCGGCCTTGGCATCAACTCGTTCCTTGCAGTGGCCGTCATTCATGAAGTCACCTGGCCCGAGGCCATGGGCCTGGTGGTCATCAACGGGATCCTGATCGTCCTGTTCGGCGTTACCGGTGCCCGGACGGCCATCTTCAAAGCCGTGCCCAAGGAGCTGAAGGCCGCCATCACCGTTGGCATCGGTCTGTTCATCGCCTTCATCGGCTTTGTGGACTCCGGATTTGTCCGTCCGACCGCGGGCGGCCCACCGGTGCAGCTCGGCAACGGCGGCTCCATCACCTCCATCCCTACCCTTGTCTTTATTATCGGATTGCTGGCCATGGGTATCCTGGTGGCCCGTAAAATCCAGGGCGGCTTGCTCATCGGCATCGTGGCCACCACAGTCCTTGCCGCCGTCGTTGAGGCTGTCTTCCGTATCGGCCCCAGCAGTGCCAGCAACCCTGGTGGCTGGCATTTGAACACGCCGGTCCTTTCGGGCCAGCTGGTCTCTGCCCCGGACCTGAGCCTCGTGGGCCACTTCGACCTGTTCGGTTCGTTCGCCAGGATCGGTGGATTGGCCGCAACCATGCTGGTCTTTACGTTGGTGTTCACCAACTTCTTCGATGCCATGGGCACCATGACCGGATTGGCCAAGAGCGCCGGTGTGGCACACAAGGACGGTACGTTCCCCAGGCTCAAGTCGGCCTTCATCGTCGAAGGCTTCGGCGCAGTGGCGGGCGGCGCGACGTCGGGCTCGTCCAACACTGTGTACATCGACTCCGCCGCCGGTATCGGGGAGGGCGCCCGCACGGGATTGGCCTCGGTGGTGACCGGGGTGCTGTTCCTGGGTTCCATGTTCTTCACCCCGCTCACGTCGGTGGTGCCCCTGGAAGTCGCCGCCGCAGCTTTGGTGGTGGTGGGCGCGATGATGATGGCGCAGATCCGCGAGATCAAGTTCACCAAGTTCTCCATCGCATTGCCGGCCTTCCTGACCATCGTGACCATGCCGTTGACGTACTCCATTGCCAACGGCATCGGCGTCGGGTTCATCTCCTTCGCTGTGATCAGCGGGGCGTCCGGCAGGGCCAGGAAAGTGCATCCCCTCATGTGGGTGGTTACCGCGGGCTTCATCATCTACTTTGCCCGGGGACCCATCAACGCCCTGATGGGTATCTAGCCACCCCACCCGCCGGGTCACCACCCGGCGTTCCGATCGGCGGTCCGTCGGAACCCACCGCACGAATAGGCGTCCGCCGTCGTCGCCCTTCTGGAGCACCACCAAAGAAGGGCACGACGGCGGGCGGCGGCCCTGTTGATTCAGGAACGGTTCTGATGCTCCGCTATGGCGCGGGGGCAGGGAGATGAAGCCCTTGCCCCCGCACCTAATAACTCTTACCGATAAGCCGCGACTACCCCTGAACATCCTCCGGGAGTGAGACCATGGGGCAAGATCGCGCACTGCTCCGGCCGGGCCACGTGGCCGGGACACCTGGATAAAGGACGTGTTGCCATGCTGGATCTGATGCCTTCACTGGGCAGTTGGCGGCCTGCGATCTCTGGCCAGCGATGCGCTGTGGCCACGATCGTGGGAACCGGTGGCTCCGTGCCGCGCCCCGCCGGGACCTCGATGATGATCTCCGAACATGGCGAAATACTGGGCAGTTTGTCCGGCGGCTGCGTGGAAGGCGCCGTCGTGGAGGCCGCCCTGGAAGCACTGCGCGACGGCGGAGCTCGCCTTGAGTCGTTCGGTTACAGTGCCGCGGATGCGTTCGCCGTCGGGCTCACCTGTGGAGGGGAACTCGAAGTCCACATCCAGCCTTTGACGGGCGGGATGCCGGAACTTTCCGGTGTTGTGGACGCCGAGCAGCCAGCTGCCATCATTCGCCGCCTTGATACAGGTGGGGGAGTTGTCATGGTGAATGATCCTGTCCGCTTCCGAGCCATGGAATCACCTGCATTCGCCCATCTCGTCGGAGACCATCCCGCCACAGTTTTCGCAGCCGCTGCCCAGATAGAGCCGCTGCTCCAAGGAGGCCGCGCGGGCTTGGTGCGGCTTGCACCACCTGCAGGCTGCATCGACGGCTGGGTCACAACCGAGAGGTTGGCGGCTCCGCCCAGGGAGGAAGCGGAACCGCAGCCCATTACGTTGTTCGTCGAAACCCGCTTACCGTCGGCGCGCATGGTGATTTTCGGCGCGAATGACTTCGGAGCAGCCTTGCTCCCCGCCGGGAAACTGCTCGGCTATGACGTCACCATGTGTGATGCTCGTCCGGCTTTTGCAGGGCAAAGCCGCTTCAGCGAGGCTGATTCGGTGGTGACCGACTGGCCACACCGATACCTCCAAGCAGAAACGGCAGCCGGGCGCATCGATTCCCGCACCGTGATCTGCGTCCTGACCCATGACCCCAAATTCGACATCCCCTTGCTCGAGACCGCGCTTCGCCTCAACGTGGCCTATGTGGGCGCGATGGGATCCCGCCGCAGCCACCGACAGCGGGTCGACGCCCTGCTTGAAGCGGGCACGCCTCCCGAGGCCCTGGTACAGCTGCATTCGCCCATAGGCCTGGACCTCGGCGCGGTCACACCCGCCGAGGTAGCCGTCTCCATCACGGCTGAAATCATCGCCGAGCGCGGGGCCGGAACCCGGCGGGCAACCGTGGAAGCACCCGGGTTCGCGTCCCTCAAGGACAGCACAGGTCCCATCCACCCTGCGCCTCCAGCCCCAACTACCCCTACCCAGGAGGACTCATGGACATGAACACCATCGAGGCCGTAGTCCCCACCACCGATCCGGCCCAGTGGCGCGACGGCGACGCCTGGCTTGCCGGTGGCACGGTCCTTTTCTCCTACGGCAGCACCGTCCTTAAACGCCTCCTCGATCTGGGCCAAGCCGAGTGGCCGGCTGTCACCGTGACCGATGAGGGAATCGAACTCGCTGCCACCTGCACCGTCGCCGAGCTCTACGCCTTTCCTGTTTCATCAGTGGCCGCAGCCCGCGAATGGCCGGGATTGGGCTTGATCCGCCCGTGCTGTGACTCGTTCGTGGCATCCTTCAAGATCTGGAACATGTCCACGGTGGGCGGCAACATCTGCACCGGGTTGCCCGCCGGACCCATGACGTCATTGTGCGCAGGACTCGACGGCGTTGCCGCCATCCTCAGCCCGGACGGCGGCAGTCGCACCGTCCCGGTGGCCGACGTCGTGATCGGGGACATGCAGACAATCCTGGCCCCGGGGGAGTTGCTCCGCAGCGTCCGCTTGCCAGCCACGGCCCTGTCCGCCAGGGTGGCGTTCCGGCGTTTATCACTCAGCAACCTCGGCCGTTCCGGGGTCCTGCTCATCGGCCGCCTCGACGCGGACAACACCTTGGTGATCACAGTGACCGCTTCCACCAAAAGGCCAGTACAGCTGAGGTTCCCCGCCGGGCAGGTTCCCGACGCCGGGACGCTGGCTGACGCCGTCGGCGAATCCATCCCTTGGCCGCTGTACCACGATGACATCCACGGGCTCCCGGCCTGGCGCCGCGACATGACGTTCAAACTCGCCGAGGAGATCCGCGCCGAATTGCTGGGCGAGTCGATGACCGTATCCGGCGATTTCTGGCCTCCGCATGCCACCTCGCCGCAGCCATCCACCCAACCCCAAGCTTCAGGCACCCAGAAGGAGGCCCACCATGGCAATTGAGATCAACGGCGCGCCCTCGCAGGCCACACCCCGCCCCGGTCAATGCCTCCGCACCTTCCTCCGCGAAGAGGGCAACTTCGGCGTCAAAAAGGGCTGTGACGGGGGCGATTGCGGTGCCTGCACCGTCCACGTCGATGGCAAACCCGTGCACAGTTGCATCTACCCCGCCGTCCGGGCCAAGGGCAAGGCGGTTACCACCATCGAGGGATTGTCCCAAGGCGGGGAACTCCACCCCGTGCAGGAACAGTTTCTCGAAAGCCAAGGCTTCCAATGCGGTTTCTGTACCGCCGGGATGATGATGACCGCGGCCACGTTCGACCACGAACAACGCGCCAACCTGCCCCGCAACCTCAAGGGCAACCTTTGCCGCTGCACCGGATATCGCTCCATCGCCGACGCCGTCTGCGGTCACGGTGTCGATCACCAGCACGACGCCGGAGCTGACGTTTCCAGGGCACAGTCGCCTACCGGTGTGGAGGCTACGCGTGGCCAACTCGGAGACAACGTCCCTGCACCCGCTGGCCAGGCCATAGTCACGGGCACGGCCCGCTACACCTTGGACGTCCCCGCTGAGCAGCTCCCGGGATTGCTGCACATGAAGCTAGCCCGGTCACCATACCCGCACGCCCGGATCCTCTCCATTGACAAGGCGCCGGCTTTGGCAGTCCCCGGCGTCGTTGCAGTGTTCACGCATGAGGACGCGCCGCAACTGTTGTTCTCCACGGCCCAGCACGAGAACTTCACCGACGATCCCGATGACACCCGTGTCCTGGATAACGTGGTGCGCTTCATCGGACAGCGGGTGGCCGCCGTCGTCGCGGAATCCGTTGCTGCCGCCGAGGCCGGAACCCGCGCGCTGGCTGTGCAGTACGAACTCCTGGAGCCGGTTTTCACCCCCCAGGAGGCCATCCTTCCCGGCGCCCCGGCGATTCATGGCGATAAAGACGGAGTTTCCTCGCGCATCTCCAGGCCGCTGAACAATGTGGTGGCCGAGGTCCACGCGGAGCTGGGCAGCGTCGCTGACGGCTTTGAAGCCGCCGACTTCATCCATGAGCACACCTACAGCACCCAGCGTGTCCAGCACGTGGCGATGGAAACCCATGCTTCAATCGCCTCGATTGATGAGGAAGGCCGTTTGATGGTCCGCTCGTCCACGCAGGTGCCGTTCTTGGTGAAGCGGACCTTGAGCCGGGTGTTCAACCTCGCGCCGGAGACCATTCGCGTGGTCGCAGGCAGGGTTGGTGGCGGGTTCGGGGGTAAGCAGGAAGTCCTCACGGAGGATGTGGTGGCCCTCGCGGCCTTGGCCCTGAAGCGTCCCGTGCAACTTGAGTTCACCAGGACCGAACAGTTCACGGCCACCACCACCCGGCACCCGTTCACCATCCACCTCAAGGCCGGCGCGAGCCGGGACGGGCAGCTGACAGCCCTCCAGCTCGACGTCCTCACCAACACCGGGGCTTACGGTAACCATGCTCCCGGCGTGATGTTCCACGGCTGCGGTGAATCATTGGCCGTCTACAAGTGTGTGAACAAGAAAGTGGATGCCCACGCCGTCTACACCAATACGGTTCCCGCCGGGGCGTTCCGGGGCTACGGACTGAGCCAGATGATCTTCGCGATCGAGTCGGCCATTGACGAACTGGCCATCGGAATCGGCATGGACCCCTTGGAATTCCGGCTCAAGAACATGGTCAGGCCCGGTGACCACATGCTCTCCACGACGCCCGAACCTGAGGAAGATGTCCACTACGGCAGTTACGGGCTGGACCAATGCGTGGCGTTGGTCCGCGACGCTTTGGACCGCGGCACGGAACGGTACCGCGCTGCCGGACTGGAGGACCTCGGCCCGGAATGGGTGATCGGCGAAGGCTCCGCGCTCTCCATGATCGACACCGTTCCGCCGCGGGGCCACTTTGCCCACACCCGGGTGAGTTTGGAAGCGGACGGGCGGTTCGCCGTCGACGTCGGAACTGCGGAATTCGGGAACGGCACCACCACTGTCCATGCGCAACTGGCTGCCACGGCGCTCGCAACATCGGCAGACCGCGTGACCGTGCGCCAGTCCGATACCGATCTGGTGGAGCACGACACCGGCGCCTTCGGCTCGGCAGGGACCGTGGTGGCCGGGAAGGCGACGCTGGGGGCCGCGCTCGAGCTGGCCACACGCATCCAGACGGTGGCGGCGTCCCTCACCGGAGTCTCGTTAACGGATTGCCGGTTGGTGGACGGCGCTGTTGACTGCGGCGGCCGAACGGTGCCGCTGAAGGAAATCCACGACGCCGCCCACCTTCAAGGCGTCCGCCTCGCCACCGACGGCAACTGGGGAGGAACGCCCCGGTCCGTCGCGTTCAACGTCCATGGCTTCCGCGTGGCTGTTAATACCGGCACGGGTGAGCTGCGGATCCTGCAGAGCGTGCAAGCGGCTGATGCCGGCGTCGTGGTGAATCCGCGGCAGTGCCGCGGGCAGATCGAAGGCGGTATTGCGCAGGCGCTCGGCGCCGTGCTGTACGAGGAAGTGAAAGTGGACGACGCCGGCAGGGTCACCACGGACATCCTGCGGCAGTATCACATTCCGTCGTTCGCGGACGTGCCCCGGAGTGAGGTGTATTTCGCCAGGACCAACGACTCCACCGGGCCCCTCGGCGCCAAGTCCATGAGCGAGAGTCCGTTCAACCCGGTGGCACCAGCGCTGGCCAACGCGATCCGGAACGCGACGGGCATCCGCTTTGCTGAGCTGCCCATTGCCCGGGACAGGATCTACCTGGCACTCCGCGACCGCACCCTCATACGCAACTAGTTGGGTACGTCCGCAAATCTACCCGTCCAGCAGGTACAGCTGGTCCTTGGTGTCCAAGTCCGCGCCTGAGCAGACGTTGCTGCAATCCACCAGGTCCACCAAACCCGGATGGGCCTTGAGGAAGGATCGCGCGCCCGTGTCACCCGCCGCTGCTTCCGCAGCTTGCTCGCGGAGTCCGACGTCGAAAATCACCGGGTGCCGACGCTTGAGGTGGCCTGACTCGTCCGGATACGCAGCGGCAGTCACCCGCCCTGGTCCGTGACTGCCTAGCAGCCTGCTCACTGCCGTAGCGGTCAATCCGGGCTGGTCCACTAAGGCCACCATGATGTTGTTACCCCGTGTTGCGGCGTCGATGCCTGAACGGAAGGACCCGGCCATCCCCTTGGCCCAGTCTTGATTCTCAACCACCACATACCTGGAGAGGTCGGTGGAGCCACGGACGGCAGCAGCTTCGGCACCGAGGACCACCACCACCTCCGAACAGCCGCCCTCGGAAAGTATGCCGGCGATTACCTCCACGAGAGTGCGGGAATGGAAGGGAAGCAGCGCTTTGGGACCGAGTCCCAGCCGGGTTCCAGCACCCGCTGCAAGCAACACTCCCGTGGTGGCATTGGCGCTTCTTTGGGTCATCCCTTCACCATACGCGGGACACGTCGAATGGTCCTTGGATTCCCCTGATGCGCAGAATATCTACCAATATCGGTTTCGTATTACCGATCAGTAGGGCTACACGTGGCCTGGATTGGCCGTTATGGTCGATGGAGAGTCAAGAAGAGAGCTCGGGTACGCAACGACGCGTAGACAACCAACGCATAAGGAACAGGGGACGATGGCGGGCAGTTTCGAGATACTCCAAGCAGGACCAAGTGCATTCCGTTTCCGGCTGACGGCCGAGGACGGCACTGTTGTGGCAGAGTCGCCGCAGTTTCCAACCCTGAAGGCAGTCGTGGCAGGGATCAACGCTGTCAGGGAAAATGCCGCCACGGGGTTCGTGGTGGATCGCCGCCCGCTCGCGGCGAGATAAAAACAGGATTCGTTACTAAACAACAGCGGCAGTGCTCGGAAGCACTGCCGCTGTTGTTATTCCTGGCTAGGAGTACCGGTTAGCCGTCCGCGCCGGCGGGCGTGGTGGTGGGGGTGTAGCCCTCAAGCTTGAGCGCCGCCTGAGCGTACTTCTGCGTGAAGGTGTCGGGGATGTTGACCTTGGACGTGTCGACGCCGATGGTCTTCTCTTCGGCGAAGATCGTCTTGGGTCCGCCTGCGGGCATCAAGCCGTCCGGCAGGAACTGGCCCTTGTCCTGGTCCAGTGCGGACACATACTGGTCCTTGCTGATGGTGCTGTTCTGCACGAATGACTGCGGCAGTTTGTCGGCGATATCCTTTGCGGAGTGCGTGCTGATCCAGTGCATGGTGTCAACGAGGGCGTTGACAACCTTCTGGGCCGCGTCTTCGTGGGACTTGACCCAGTCCGACTGGGCCAGCAGGCCGGCGGAAGGAAGGGTGCCGCCCAGTGCTGCCTTGGCGCCGTCGGAAGTGGCGAGGTCGATGGAAGGAACAGCAAGGTTCTTGCTTTCCAATGCCCCCACTGTGGGCTGGGTGGTCATGACACAATCGGCAGAACCACGCTGGATTGCGGCGATAGCTGTGGAACCGGCTCCGACGGCGATGGTGTGGTAATCGCTCTTGGAGAGGCCGCCCTTGGCGGCGATGAACTGGGTGAGCTCATCGGTTCCGGAGCCGAGGTCCGTGACGCCTACGGTCTTGCCCTTGAGGTCGGCTCCGGTTTTGACGTTGGCCTTGGGGTTGCACATGATGCGTTCGCCTGGAGCTCCGGAGAGTTGCACCAAGTTGATGACGTTCTTGCCCTTGGACTGGAAGTCGACCGTGTGGACGTACCAGGCTCCGGCCATGTCCACCTGTCCGGATGCCATCGCGTCTTCAGCGCCGACGCCGCCTTGGGACTCGGTGGACAGTTCCACCTTGACGCCGTACTTCTGGTAGTAGCCGAGGCTTTCCGCCAGTTGGTAGGGAAGGTAGATCTGCTTGTCGATTCCACCCACCATCATCTTGACGGTCGGCATGGAGCTGGTGTCCGCTGAGGCGCCACCGCTTGCGGAGCTTCCATTGCTGGCGGGGGTGCTGCTGCTGCCGCATCCTGCGAGGCTGAGCGCAACGGCTCCAGCGGCAGCGGCGACAAACATAGTGCGCTTCATCATTGTTTTACGCATCCTTTTTTGATCCCGGACGGGATATGGGTGTTCTAGTGGGGTACTGCAGGGTGAAAACTGGGTGACTGCCGGTAGTTAGATGGCTTGGGCTTCGGAACGGTTTGGCGGCCGCCACTTCAGGAGCCTGTGCTCCAACGCGCCGATGAGGTACTCGGCGGCGAGGGTGACCACTGCGATGATCACCATGCAGGCGAAGACGGTGTTGGGATCAAAAGTTCCTTGTGCCTGGCTGATGATCAAACCGATGCCTTGCTGGGCGCCGAGCACTTCGGCCACCAGGGCGCCGATGATCGCGAAGCCGAATGCTGTGTGGAGGCTGGCGATGATCCACGTCATCGCGGATGGAATGGTTACGTGCATCGCCACTTGGAGCGGCGAAGCGCCGAGCACCCGCACGTTAGCCACCAGGTTCTGGTCCACTTCACGGACGCCTTGGAATGCGTTGAAGAACACCACGAAGAAGACGAGCACTGCCGCGAGCAGGATCTTCGGGAAGACGCCCAGGCCGAAGGCAACGATGAAGATCGAGCCCAGCACGATACGCGGAATCGAGTTGACGATCCGGATGTAGGGGCCCACGACGGCGGACAGGTACTTGTTGGAACCGAGAAGAATGCCGAGCACGACGCCCACGAGCGTTCCGAGGATGAATCCCAGGAAGGCTTCTTGGGCCGTGATCCAGAGGTTCTCCCAAATGGTGCCGAAAGCCGTGCCTTCGGTGAACAGCTTCACGAGGCTGCTCCAGATTTCGGATGGCTGGCCGAAGAAGAACTTATCCACCCAGCCCTCGGTGGTGAACCACTGCCAACCGCCGATGACGATGACGGCCAGCGCGACGCGGCCGATCCAGATCGACATCGTACGACGCCGGGCCTTACGGCGGCCGGCCGCTTTTGCTGCTGCTTCTGGTTCCATGGGTTTCTCGATCTTGCGGGATCCGCTGTGTGTGAGGGTTGTCATGCTGCACCTGCCGTTCGTGCGTAAGCACGGGTCACTTCGTCTTTCAGGGATTCCCAGATGTGGCCCTGGAGTTCGAGGAAGCGCTCCTCGTGGCGGATTTCCTGCACATTCCCGCGGGGCCTGGGAAGGTCGATGTCGAAGACGTCCTTCACCGATCCCGGGCTGGTGGTCATGATGACCACCTTGTCCGAAAGCGCCACAGCCTCGTCCAGGTCGTGGGTGATGAAAAGGACCGATGGCCGCAGTTCTTCCCAGAGCTTGAGCAGTTCGTTCTGCATGATCGCTTTGGTCTGGACATCGAGTGCCCCAAAGGGCTCATCCATGAGGAGGATGCGCGGGTTGTTGATCAGGGCAGCAGCCATGGCCACACGCTTCCGCATACCGCCGGAAAGCTGATGCGGGTAGCGATCTTCGAATCCGGCCAGGCCAACCCGGCGGAGCCAGTCGCGGGCAAGGTCGGTGGCTTCGCGTTTGGGCATGCCCAGGAGGATCGGCCCCATCATGACGTTGCTGAGGACGCTCTTCCAAGGGAACAACGCGTCCGCTTGGAACATGTAGCTCACCCCGTTGGTGATGCCCTCCACCAGGGAGCCGCCGACACTCACAGAGCCTGCGCTGGGCCGCTCCAAGCCGGAGACTTGAGCCAGCGTGGTGGACTTACCGCAGCCGGTGGGCCCGACGATCGAGCAAAATTGGCCGGCCTCGACGTTCACGGTGACGTCCTGGATGGCGGTAAACGTTTCGCCCTTCGGTGTGAGATAGCGCTTGGTCAATCCCGCTATCTCGATCCGGGCCCCCTCTTCGGCTTTATCGGCCGCTCGTGGCGCCCGGTGGGGGTGGTTACTATTCATTGCCAAGACCTCTCTGTCTCAGGTACTTCGGAAGAAGTTAGTGATGTGGATCACTGAAACTATGTAAAGCTTAGGAAGTGATCATTCATGCAAGAAGAGTTCGGTAACATGTGCGCTTTAGCCGCAAAAGTGCACGTTTTGTGCGTTTTCTGCAGTACCGCTAATACGTCGCCAAGGCACGGATTCCGATGACCCGTACGCCCCTTGCAAAGCGGAGCCGTTTCTCCACCCTGACCACGCAGATTCTCCTGGCCTCGCTGTCCTTGCTGTTCCTCACCGTTGTCCTCGGCGGTGTCTTGTTCACGATGATCAGCAACCAGACATTGGACCAGCAGTACCAGCTCCGTGCCTTGGGCATTGCCACCACCACTGCCCAAATGCCGGAGATCAGGTCTGCGCTGGCAGCCGGTGATCCGCAGAAGGTGATCGCGGGTTTGGCGCAGCAGATCACCTCCGCAGCCCAGCCGGACTACGTGGTGGTCAGCGACCGGAACGGTGTGCGCTTCTCCCACCCGGATCCCACCTTGATTGGACGCAGGCTCGAGGAACCCGTGGCTGTTTTGGACGGCCAAACGCATGTTGGTTTCGACCCCGGCAGCCTGGGCACTTCCGCAAATGCCAAGGCCCCCATATTCGGCAGCGACGGATCGGTAATAGGCCAAGTCTCCGTCGGGATCGAAGAGACACATGTCCTGGACAACCAGGTCCGGAACATCTGGCTGATCACCGGGTTCTCGGCGCTGGTCCTTGCCCTGGGTTTCATTGCTTCCCTGCTTCTGTCCCGCCGGATCAAACGCGTCACGTTCGACCTTGAGCCGGCCGAGATCGCCTCACTGTTGCAAGAGCGCGAGGCGCTGCTGCATGGAATCCGGGAGGCCGTCGTCGGGCTTGACGACGACGGCAAGGTGACGGTCATCAACGGGGAGGCAAGGCGTTTGCTGCACGTGGAGGGCGAAGCGCTGGGCAAGCCTGTTGCGGAGCTGATCCCGGACGGCCGGCTTCGCGATCTGTTGACCGGCAAGCTCTCCGGCGCCGATCAAGTGGCGCTCACGGAAGATTCCCTGCTGGTGGTCAATCGAATGCCTGTGGCGACGGCGGGACGGAGCATCGGTTCGGTGGTGACCCTGCGCGACCGAACGGAGATTGAGGGCCTGGTCCGGGACCTCCACTCGATCCAAGGACTCATGGAAGCAATGCGCGCCCTCGAGCACGAGTACGCCAACAGGCTGCACATCGTTGACGGGCTGCTGGAGATGGGGGACGTGGACCAGGCCAAGGCATTCGTTTCGCAGGTGTCCAGCATGTCCCATTCGCTTGGCGAGGGCCTTCGCTCCCGGATCGCGCCGCCTGAATTGGCAGCGCTGCTGCTGGCCAAGGTCGCAGTCGCCGCCGAACAGGACGTCCAAATGACGGTGACGCCCGGCTCCCGGCTTGAACATCCCGAGGTTGACCAGGCCGAGCTGCTGACCATCGTGGGGAACCTCCTCGACAACGCGGTGGACGCGCTCGCGAACACGCCCCGGCCACGCACGGTCTCGGTACACTTTGACGACGCCGACGGCGTGTTTATTGCCGTGCGGGACAACGGCCCGGGAGTCCCAGCGGATAGGGTCGAGCAGGTGCTCGTGGATGGGTACTCCACCAAGGAGCCGCGGCCCGGCATGCGGCGCGGCATTGGCTTGGCTTTGGTGAGCAGGATCGTGCACCGGGCGGGGGGAACCCTGGACGTTTTCCCGGGACCTGGTGGACATTTTGAGGTGTGGCTGCCAGCCAACCCAAACCTAGCGGAGAAGGACAGGAGCGCAGGCGTTGATTAAGACGTTGGTTGTTGACGACGATTTCCGGGTCGCCGGAATCCACGCGTCCCGTGTGGATAGGGTGGATGGCTTCGAATGCGTTGGCCAGGTGTACACAGCGGCATCGGCGCGCGAGGCGATCTCGCGGCTGGCTCCGGACCTGTTGTTGCTGGACATCCATCTCCCGGACGAGGACGGCCTGTCGCTGCTCCGCTCGCTGCAGGCCTCCGGGAACCCGGTGGACTGCATCATCATCACCGCTGCCCAGGATTTGGCGACGGTGAAGTCTGCCATGACCAGCGGCGCCGTCTACTACCTGGTCAAGCCTTTCGGCTTCGAACGGCTCAAGACCCAGTTGGAGTCCTACCGGAAGTGGCGCCAGGAGCTCGAATCTGCGTCCACAGGCAACCAGGCAACCATCGACAGCCTCTACAACGCCCGCTCGGCCGGGATTAAGCCCGCGGCGCCGGCTCCGCGGTTGCAGCCCACCATGCAAAAAGTGTTCGACGCCGTTCGGACAGCGGGCGGCCCCATCAGCGCGGCCGAGATCGCGGACCAGCTCGGTGTCAGCCGTCCAACAGCCCAGCGCTATCTCAGCTCCCTTGAACGCAAGGGGCTTCTGGTCCTGGACCTCACGTATGGGACCACGGGCAGGCCGCTCAACTCCTATACGGTGCCGTAACGACGCGACGCCGTAACGACGCGACAAAGGCCGGCAAGGGCTGGTTTCCCAACCTTTGCCGGCCTTGCGTTGCGCGTGTTTCTTAGGCGTCTCCGCCTGCTCCGCCGGTGGTGCCGGCGTTGACGTCCAGCAACTTGTAGCGGTCAATGGCGTACGACGGCGCGCCCTCCTCGACGTCGCCCCTCGCCGCCAACATCTGGAGTGTTTTGGTGACGATGGAGTGGGTGTCGTTTTTGAAGTAGCGGCGTGCGG